>JBJHCR010000114.1:0-16909 GCA_050486105.1 Vulcanimicrobiota bacterium | reverse complement strand
CGATGAGGAACTCGCCGAGCTGGACCTTGAGGACGAGGACGAAGACCTCGAGCTCGACGACGATGAGGAACTCGCCGAGCTGGACCTTGAGGACGAGGACGAAGACCTCGACCTCGAAGACGATGAGGAACTCGCTGAGCTGGACCTTGAGGACGAGGAAGATGATCTTGAGCTCGACGACGATGAAGAACTCGCCGAACTCGATCTTGAGGACGACGAGGAGGGCCTAGAACTCGAAGACGATGAGGAGTCACTAGAAGAAGACATTGACCTTGAAGCTTTAGAGCAGGAGCTTCTCTCAGAAGATTTTTTGGGTGAACTGACTGACGAAGAGCGGGCCGCACTGGAGGAAGACAGCTTCGAAGAACAATCGGCTGATGAGGTTGACCGAGGACTTGCTGAGGAAGAAATTGACCTACTGGCTCTCGAAGAAGCTCTGCTCTCCGAAGACATCTTGGACGAACTCACCGACGAAGAGCGAGCAGAACTCGAAGAAGACAGCCTGGAGGAGAGCGCAGAAAAGAATCTCGCCCTGAGTGATCCTGACCAAGAGGTGGATATCGCCAGCCTGGAAGAGGCCCTACTTTCCGAGGACATCTTAGACGAACTCACGGAAGAAGAACGTGCAGCTCTCCTGGAGGATGGTCTCGAGCCCGAATCTCACGAAGAAGTCTCAAGTGAAGAAGAGCTCGCTACCGATGAGGAGGAACATCTGGATGAGGAAAGTCTCCAAGAACCTTCTGATGATGAGGCCATTTCCGAAGAAGACGACACCCTTCAGCAGGTCGATTCTGAAGAGGGAATTGAGTCTGAATCCACAGGGGACCAAGAGATCGAATTATTGGAGGCTCCCCGGGCGGAACTTCAAGAGAGCTTGGGCGAAGAACTTCTCGGAGCGCCTGATGAAGAGCTTTCCACCGACGATATGTTTGCCGGTCCAGCACCTCTCGACCCCATTGACGATGATTTTTTCTCCGGTCCAAGCCCTATCGAGACACCAGCAAGCCAACAGCTCGAAATCTCCGTTGGGGAAGAACCTGAAAACGAAGATGAGCACGAAGACGAGCTACTGGAAGATCTGGAAGTTCCTAGTGAGGACCTCGAAGACGAAAAGCTAGAACCCCCCACAAAGGAGTATCGCTCTTCGATTCTTTCTGCTCTGCGCCAAGTTAAGACTCAAGATGACGAGGTGGCCACCAGAGCCGACGTTCTTTCCGTTCTTGAAGCAGCAGTGCCCAAGGAGCTTCGCAAGGGCGTAGCGGAAAGAAGGAGACTGGTCCGACTCTCTTGCGAATATGAAGTGAACTGCTTTCAGGGCAATCAAATCTTCCACGCTACGATTCGAGATATCTCCCTCGGAGGTATGAAAATCGAAGTCAGCAGAGAACTCGAAAACATGTCCTTGCTAGAGATCAGTAATCCCAACCGCACCGAGGATGACCCCGACGAACGAATCACCGCTCAAGTACGTTGGTACAGGGTCAACGCCAGTGGTGTCGCCGAGGCTGGTCTGCAATTTGTCGATCCTCCTGACGTGTTGGGACGCTCTTGGATCGTTTCCCTATTGAACAAGGTTGGCATGCAAAGCCAGGTTTTCAATCAGAGAAAATACACTCGAGCTGCAGCTGATTTCATTATGGAGCTCGAGGATGAGGATGGAGAAATTTACCAAGCACGCTGCGTGGATCTAGGTCTCGGTGGAGCCTTGGTCGAAGCTGAACCCGGTTTCAATGAAGGGGACAAGGTCGTTTTCCGCTCCCATTCTTTCGGAATCCACGGCCTCTTGGAAGCTCCATCTACCATCGTCAAAATCAAAGAAATGAACGACGACTTCGGTCACTACGCGCTTGAATTCTCCAGCCTCAACGCCGAAACTACCAAACTTTTGGGCCGCTATATTGTAGATCTTCTCAAGCTAGGCCGAAGCTCGCGGTCGAGATAAGTCCTTGACCCTTCGGAAGTCCGGCTCTAAACACTTGAGTTTCACTCTGCTCCTCTTACTTTTCTTGCTTGGAGGCTGCTCCAGACAAGAGGCCGAGCCTCAGGATCCGAACCGACAGCTTCGAATAGTTTCCCTGATACCGAGCGCCACCGAGTTGATTTATGAGCTTGGAGCAGGAGAACTTTTGGTTGGAGTGACTGAAAACGATGACTACCCACCGGAGGTGAAATCCCTTCCCCGAGTCGGCGATCAAACCGTAAACTTGGAATTGCTTCTTAAACTCAAGCCGAGTTTGGTGGTCTGTGATTCTGCTTTCAACAAAGACCTGGGGCAGTTGCGTCGTCTGGGATTTGAACTCCTGATTCTGAAGTCTGAACGTTTATCTGATATTGAAGAGAACCTAGCCATACTTGGCGCCCGCCTAGACCGAGACGAGCGGGCAGCTGAAGCGATCAGGGACTTTCGCCAAAGTCTTGAACAGATCAAGCCCATCCCAGCAAGTCCATCGGTTTTTCTCGAGGTATGGTCGGCCCCTCTAATGACGGCAGGAGGGGACACTCTCCTCAACGACCTGCTCAGTGTTCTCGATTGCAGAAACATCTATGGTGACACCCCCGGGTATTTTGTGGTCGAACCAGAAGATCTGATCACCCGCCAGCCCGACCTAGTGCTGCAGACTCAAGAGCAGACGGAGAGTGGTTCAAAAGCTCAATACCTCCTGGATACAGTTGGACGACCAACTCTGGTCCTCTCGGTTGAAGGGACCGCTCTCACTCGACCTTCTCCTAGAATTCTCAAGGCGCTCGAGTCCTTGAGAGAGGAGATTCAGCGATCTTTGGTTGACGCCATTTAACTGTTTTGTTACATTTGCCTAAAGAAAAAGTTGCCGTAGTCTCGGTTCAAGGCTACGGAGGCGGGTGAGGGCCGAACCATCCCGAGCCCCAAATGCGGCGAAGAACGCCGCAGGAGAGGAGGTGGGCGTTATTTGTAGTCAACCAACGCCCGTCCTCGGAGGGGCGGGCTCTTTATAAACTTTAGTCGAAATCGAGACCAGCCGTTGGCGACTTCTTGATCGAGACCGAAAGTTTAGAGTATCCTCCGACGACGAGCGGTCTTGCGACCGCTCGTTTGTATTTTCTGAACTGGGCAGACTGCACATCGAGTCCTTCACCCTTATATCAGCAAGGTCGGTGGGCAGCGTCCCGGAAAGGATTTCAGACTTGTCACAATTATCTTACGAAGAAGTCCGCAGCCTTCTCAACCTCAAAAATCGTTGGATCGTCTTAACCACTCTCGACAGTCAGGGGTATCCTCACTCGGTCCCCATGGGATACTTCTTGATGGATGACAAGATCATACTTGGTTGCCGAGATGACACCCAAAAAGTGGTCAATCTTGAACGGAATTCCCGCTGTAGCCTGCTTTGGGAAAACGGGCGCGAGGCCGAAGACATGATCGGGATACTTTTTCGTGGACACGGTCGAGTCGTTCGAGATGATGAAGAGCGTCTACTCTTCAAGTCCGAAGCCTGTCGACAGCGCGGAGAAGAGCCTCCCAAGGAAGCCTCGCCTGGAGCGGTGTACATAGAAGTCACTCCCGCACGCATCAGCAGTTGGAGAAAACCTCGCCGAGGTAGGTGACAGACCTGGTTGGGTCTTCTATTCTGAAAAAGCGGCATCTCCGGACCCTCAATCACAACTTGAGAATCTCAGAAATGCCGCTCCAAGCAGAGTCTTTGGACCTATTGGTCCAGACGAGAATAGGTACCCTGGATCTGTTCCAAAATGAGGCCGAACGGGGAATTATTGGCCGGTTGGATCTGGATCTGCAGTTCGCTGCCGTTGCCCTGGTCGAACACCAGATAGTTGGTGGACCAGGCGTTCAGCGCAGCCGAGCCATTGTTCTGATTTCGACTGAGGGGAAAAGTCTTGGGACCCACCAGCTGACCGGTCGCATAAGTCCCATTGGTTCGAAAACCACTGGGATATCGATAAATCAGAGGGGTTCCCGAAAGGTTGGTTGCGAAGTTCGCCACCGTCCATCGGCGGAAAGCCTCGCCAAACCCACCGGGAATCTGCTCATCGAGATTAACTTTTCCGGTCTTTGGGCTGGTGGCGATATTGCGAATGGTGGCATCGCCAAATTGCTCTCTCACGAACTTGAAGAATAGGTAACCCTGGCCATAGCCCAGTCCCGCCTTAAAAAAGTCGAAGAAAGAGTGCTCTTGAGGGCGCCTCAAATAGTCATTGGTGATGATGTGCAATAGGGTGTTGCCGGATTGGAACGTGAATCCGCACACCTCTTCGGCCAAACCCGATAAGCCTTCATTGATGGCCACCACCTCCTGGGTGGCGCCTGGAGGGTTCAATCCCTGTTGATTCAACTTTTGATTGATGTTCACCAGATGCTGGAATTCGTGAGCAATGGTGGCCAAAGTTTGATAGTCGGATTTATTGGCATTGATGTACAGAATCTCTCCTTGATTAGATGTGCTTCCTCCATTTGGTCTGGCATCTGCCGGAGAGGTGTATCCAAAGAGATTGTTGCCTATGGTAGCTGAAGAGATAAACACCATAACGATCTTCATATCTCCGTCGAGCCCACCGGGAGGATTCTGATTCCACTCGCTGCCAAAAACCTCGCGCACCTGCTGATAGATACCTGACCCCGGGCGTTGAGGATTGTTGGAATCGAAGGCTTCCGCGATCAACAAGGCCTTCTGTCGTGAGAGCACAGGATTTCCGTTGCCGTCCACCTCGGCAAAAATAGTGCAGTGCAAGGTTTCGTTGGGCTGCAACACCTTCTTGGTGGTGATGTTGTTGAATATCGGAATGATGAAGAATTGTTCCTCGGCTCCTTCGGGTAAGTCCTGATAACGGCCAAGAACCTGTTGAGGGACAATCTGCTCATCGGCACTGGTCTGCAAACTAAGGTGTTCGGCAAAAGCCCAGGCATCGGGAGTTCCGCAACTGGCACCGACGGCAACAAAGCCCTCTTCCGCCTCATCCTCACTGAGGTCGGCAAACCTGGGAACCGGGGCTGGACCAAAGGAGTTCAGGGTGGCAACGAGCTGAGAGGTGGTAGTCGTGGTTTGAGCCTCAGGCTGGAAGTTCGCTACCACGGTGACTCGAGAGTTCGTCCCAAAATCAGGGTAAACAAACGTTCTTGGAGACGGGGTGGGACTGCTGGTGGGATTCGGGGTAGGAAACGGATTGGGATTTGGATTGTTGGTGGGGCTTGGGCTGGGACTGGGCGAACCGGTTGGCTGGGGGCTCGGCCCGGGGTCTTCCACGAAGCTTGCCAGGGGCTGATCGCTGCTGCCTCCCCCACCGCAACCCGTCAGCAAGATCATGGCGAGAAAGAGTGCCGCTCCGACTTGAAAAAAAGAACTTAGGCTCGAAGCCCTATAAGGCGTATACATCCGAACAGATTTGGCTCTTTCTCAGAAGTCTCCTTGGAGGCCCACCAACTTATTGGACTGCTCAACCATTTGAAGGCAAAGGGTAATTATCCCTGTTAATGAATCTTACTCGTCAAAAAACAGGTGGAGGGCCTAAAGATGATTCCTTTTTTGAGGGTGAGTCTGGTATGTATTTTTTTCTTATTGCTGGCTTTCTGTTTCGCCTGCGGTGGAGGTAGTTCCGGCAGTTCGAGCGCCTCAGTTGGAGACGATTTCCGTCTGCCAGTGCCCATTGGAGAACCCACTCCTGTACCCACCGCCAGTCCAACTCCATCGCCCACCACCACACCGAGTCCATCTCCTACGATCTCGCCGACGTCCTCTCCGAGTCCCTCTCCAACGACTTCACCAACCTCGTTTCCAAGTCCCAGGCCCACCGTCGCGCCAACCTCCTCTCCGAGCCCCTCTCCCACGCCCACAGCAACTCCGCCCCCTCAAGATTCCGCTCTCGAACCCAACCTTAGGTCTCTCCCCGAGCGAGCCTGGGCTGATGATCGATGGCTTGTTTTCGCCACCGACGAACGCTTGCTTCCGACGGACACCAACGACCACAGTGACATCTATTTGAGGGATTTGCTGCGAGGCGAACTCTTTCTCGTTACGCGCAATTCCGACGGCCCCTCCACCTTTCCGTCCATCTCAACCAATGGCCAAAAAATCGTTTTTCTCAGTCGTGATTCAAGCCTCGCCGAGGGAAGCGACGACGAATTTCAAGATGTCCTCGTCTATGATCGCCGAACCAAGCTCTTCAGGAACCTCACCAAAGAAGGAACGAGCGACTTCTCTCAAGCCACCATCTCGGGCGACGGAAAACTGGTGGCAGCCGTGGCAACCGAGCCAGGCCTTGCTGTCGGAGAGCGCTCCTCAAACTCCGAAGTCTTTCTTTTCGACCTGGAGAGCCATGAGGTGAGCCTGAGGACGGCCCATCAGACCGGTGACGCCGTCAGCCCCAGTCTCGATCATAGCGGTCGCGGTTTGGCCTATGGCGCCAAGCATTCAGGATTTTGGCAGATCTTTGTTCAGGATACCCAAGAGAATCTCGAAGCCATCGCCAGCCAGTCGTTGATGGGCCATGTTGGCAACGGTGATAGCTTCTTACCAAGTTTCGAGCAACTCCCGACCCCGCGCTTGGTTTTTCAGTCCTCGGCCACCAACCTGCACCCGAACGGCCCAAACGTAATCCGTCGGATTTACCGCACAGCAGTAGGGCAGATGGATATCCTGGCTGAGGGAGAAGCCCCGGTTTTAAGTCGAGATGGGGAGGCGCTGGTTTACCTTCGAAACGGCCAAGGTTTTCTGAGACTCTCTCTCGAGGCGGAAACGTCCTTGGGTCAACTCTCAGAGGTCACGGTCTCCTCAAGGACGCCTCTTTGGATCGACCATGAGGGCGTCAAAGCCCGGGCCGTCTCTCGAAACGGCCCGACCCTTAAGATGGAGCCCGGGTTTCGAGAACTTGAGGTTCACCAGCAACAAGTGTGGTACTCCGACTTTCATTTCAGTCGGGATGTCTTGCATAGCGATCTGGATGGTAATGGCCGCTTGGATGTGGTGGGATTGAGCAATACCAACGATATCAGAGGATCCACCCGGCTGTTGGTCGCGCTTTCCGACGAGTTCGGGTCTTTTCAACGGCTTGAGCAGAATTTAGGACGCTTCTTGAGAGGGTTCACGCTGGCCGATCTCAATAACGATGGTCGCCAGGACCTGGTGTTCTTGTCCTCTCGATGCCAGCCGACGGACACCTTCCCTTTCAGTACTACAGTCTACACACTCGACACTGCGCTCAACGACGGAAACGGGAATTTCCTGGCCGACTTTACTGTCGATCTGCCGAGCCTACAAAGCTACCTTGCCGTGGGCAATCTGGACCTGCAAGCCGGTCACGACGTTGTGGTTTGGAACAGTTGGGCGAATCCGCCGGTGACCGCTCGAGTGTATCTCAGCGATGGTTTAGGCGACCTGAACCTTTCTCCTCACACAGTTCCGGTTCCCACCGACTACCGGGGCCAGAGTCTCTTGCTCTGTGACGTCGACGGGGATGGCTTGGACGATGTGGTTTTCATCGACGACTCCGAAGACGCCCTAGCTGTTTGTCTCAATCTGGGGTTGGAGGGTTTTTCTAGCCCAATCCTCACTCCCTTCGGTGAACGCATTAGGGCTGCGAACTCTCAACTCGCGGCCTACGACTCCAATCACAACGGCCGCCAGGACGTGTTGGTGAGCACTTCTGCTGGCTCGGTCAGTTTGTGGCGCAGTCAAGGAGGCGGAAGCTTGGTCCTTGATCGCAGTTTTTCAGCGCCCTTGGGACATGTACAAGTGGCCGATCTCGACCAAGACGGTCGCCAAGACTGGATCGTGAGTTCCAGCAGTGTGACGACAATTTTCCCAGACGGAGAAGAGCCCTCGAAAACTTCACCAGGCTTGAATCAAGACGTAGGCTTTCAGTTGGAGGCCCAGGGGCCTTCCGCCATTGTCCGAGCGGGCACCCACTTAGTCCGAATCGAGAGAGTGGAGGGCTTCTTCGGCCTTCCCCTGGAACTCGAAGGCGAGACGGTGTTTTGGTTGGCCGGAGATGTGGATGGAGACCTGTTGCCAGATTTGGTGGCGGTTCAGCAGGGGCAGGTAGTCGTTCGCAAAGGAACCCTCGACGGAGACTTCGGTGCATCGGTCGTCTCGGTGATCGAAGAACTCGAGTTAGCCACTTTGGCTGAGGGGGCAGCCCTAGAAGATTTGAACGGCAATGGTCACCTGGATCTCGTTCTTCCGCTGGAAGCCGGGGTCGTGACCTGTTTTGGGCAGGGTGATGGCACATTTCTTTTCGGAGAGACCTTGCTTATTCCCAACTCAGGGGCCCTTCGACTAGCGGTTGCCGATTTGGATCAAGACGGCTTTCCCGATCTCGTTTACGGGCGTTTAGCGTCGAATCTTCTGGGAATTCTCACCAATTCTGGAGACGGCTCCTTCTCGGACGAGCCTCAGATTCTGACTCTGGGTGCCCAATTGAGGGGCTTTTCCTTAGGGGACGCGGATGGAGATGGAAGACTCGACTTGGGCGCTGTCACCACGGCAAACGCCTTGGAACTGTTCCTGGCTGACCAGCCCGGGCAGTTTACCAGTCCAGTTGTGCAGACCCTCGATCCCAGTTCCCTCAGTGCCAGTCTTATTTTTCGCGATATCAATGGAGACGGCCTCGAAGAACTCTTGTTCGAGCACGCCGTGGTGTCGAGCGCCGTTGCCTTCTTCGGCTGCAGTTCGTTCCCGCTCGAAGCCTACACGCCCCCTCCCTCACTCAGCGCCACCCCGCTTCTCGGCTCTCGGGACTCTGGCTCGTTTTGGTCCTGGACAACGTCCCTCCAGGGCTATCTCTCGGGCTTTATGGTCACCAATGAGATCGCCTATCTCGACTTTGATCCGTACCCTCGGCGTCTTCTTTTCGGCACCGATGCCACCTTATCGGTTCAAGAGTTCACCTCCCCAGACCACTTGAATGAGGTAGGGCGGCACTTCATCGGGCGCTCTCTGTCTCGAGGCTTCGTGCAAAAAGATTTCAATTATGACGGTCGTTTTCAACTCTTCTTGCCCCGCAGCTTTGGATTCAGTTGGCTGGAGCGCTGAGGTCGAGAAAAGAGAAAAGGCCCGGCATATGCCGGGCCTTTTCTCTTGATAACCAGAGCGCCTAGGCGCAGGTGAATTGAGGAATGCGGCTCCAGTCGGCACAGGGTCCGTTGCGCTCGGCGTTGCGAGCCTTCTCGATGAGAAAGTTGGACATGTTTTCCACCGACCAGCCGAAGTGAGCGTCTTTGAGAGACTTATAGTCCATATCACAGACATAGTTAGTGATGTCGATGGCGTAGACGACGTCGTCCTTGACCGCAAATTCAAGAGCGTTCATATCGTAACCCAAGACTTCATTGAACATCAGCGAGTACTTCTCGGCCTTTTGAGCGTGCTCGGGTTTCAAGACCGACAGGTCCTGAACGTACTCACCCATGCCCATGGGACGAGGGATGTAGCGGATTGCTCGAGCGTATTTGCGACCGATGCAGAGGCAGCGAATGTAGTCGTCCCACTCGATGAACTCTTGGAGTGTCATGGTGAGATCCCCGGATTGCTGGTAGGTTTCGATGGCGTGCTCGATGGATTCGATCTTGGTCACGTTCTTCCAACCGCCACCAAAAGCGGGCTTCATGATGCAAGGCAAGCCAACTTCTTCAATGCGGAACTTCCAGTCGATGGGCCAGAGGTTGCGAAGAGAGTGGGCATTGATGTCGGCGATGTACTCCTTATTGGGAAGCACCACGGTCTTGGGAACCGGAATCCCCATTTTTTGAGCCAGGGAATAGCCGAAAAACTTATCGTCCACATTCATCCAGAAGGGATTGTTCACCACATAAGTGCCCTGCATGGCGGCCTGCTTCAGATACACCTGATAATAGGGAACCTCGTGAGAGATGCGGTCCATAATGGCGTGATACGGACAGGGCTCCCCAAGGGAAGTCCCTCCCAGTTGAATAAACTCCGCCTGAACGTCTTCGTCTCTGGCATTGATGGCTGCCACAATGGCCTCCGGGAAGGACTCTTCCCGTCCTCTGAGTACTCCGATTCTTAACATGCAAACCTCCGTAAAATCTTATGGCATATCTTTTCTAGTTCCCGGAGATCCTAAACCCCGTCAGGGGAGTCAAGGCGTTCTTTCAGAAACTTTTCGAGCTGGTCGAGAGCTTTTGGGGTCAAACCCTGGCCGTCGGGCCGAAAATGGTCGCGATCGACGTTCACGATGAGGTCCGTTTCCGGTCCGTCTTCTGTTTGGTTCAAGGCTCGACGTCGATCCAAAGCTTGCGCCAGGCGGCTGACCAGTTGTTCTTTCCGATCGCCGTCGAGGCTTGATAACCTTGGGTCGTTGTCGAGCCAGGCTTCCGCCAAGGCTTTGAAATCCGGATCCATGCTAGGGCACTTAACGAAAGAAGGCTCGAATCCTGGTGGACCCGAGCCTTCTGCGTCAGGGGGCTGTTAAGTTGCGAGTTTAGCCGAGAAAACTCCGAAAATTGGCACTGAAGTTCATGCCGAACTGAGCCTGATGACCCTGCTGGGCACGATTCCCAAAGCAAGGGTTCTGGTTAGGGCTGCAGCAACGACCGGGCTGCTGTCCACCGCCCAGGAGGCGGGAGAGCAACTGGGTGAACTTGCGAATGAGACCGCCTAGGGGGCCTCCACCTTGGCCGCAGCGGGAACGATGGTTGGGGGCACAATTTTGGGCACCTTGGGTGCCGAAGCCGACATTGAGTTGGAATCCTGAGTGAAGCATGTTTGGGTATCCTCTCGTGGTTTATCTTACCTACAGTCTACCCGAATCGACGTTTCGGAGGAAGCAAATCATGTTGACTTTTTGTTACAGGAGTTAACATCATGTCAAAAGAGATTGACCATCGTCGATCTCCAAGGAAAATCTTGGCCTGGAGCCATTCCCTCTCAAGCGAAGAGAAAGTCCGACAAATGGGGCTTTCTCTTCGAATTAGAGCGATGCGCTCCAAGACATCTTAGGTCGGCTCGAGCTTGAAAATTGCTGGAACGAAAAGCGTTTGGCGCTATGGGGTGAGGGGGCGAACCCACACCTTGGTAGCGATCTCTCGGCTTAAAGGGAGAGAATCTCCTCGAATCTCGATGAGCAATGGTCCTTCAAAGGGAGCGACCTTGGTGATCCTCACAAGCTCACCTGGAAAGAGCTTCACTGTTTCCAGATAGGCCAGAATCTCAGGAGACTCCTCACTGACTCGCTCGATGACCACTTGGCTTCCCTCGGTAAAATCTGAGAGAGGTGGGGCTTCCAGGAGCTCACAGTTCCCATCCTTGTCGGGGATGGGGTGTCCGTGGGGACAGGTTTTGGGAAAATCCAGGAATTCTTCCAGGGCGTCCACCACCTGATCGGAGAGAATGTGTTCCAATCGACAAGCCTGTTCGTGGGCGTGGTCCCAAGGGATCTTCAAATGATCGGTGAGCAAACGCTCAGCCAGGCGGTGCTTGCGGATCACTTTCAAGGCGATGCTGCGTCCTTCGGGACGCAAGAACAGACTGCGGCCCTTGCGCTCCACGAGGCCACGCTCGGTCAACTTCTTGACCATCTCGGTGATGGAGGCCGTACTCACTCCAAGCCAATTAGCGAGTTGGGTGTTACCCGCTCGCCCATTTTGCTGATTCAACTTGAAGATTGTCAGCAGGTACATTTCCGTGGACTCGGACATAGTCGGGGATTTCCCGCTAGTTCTGAAGATTACCTGTCCTGGAGCCCTGAGCAGCTCCAGCAGGAAACTCCAGGTTCACTGCCACGCCACTAGGCCCTTCCAGGCCAACCTCAGTGCCATAGGGACAACTGGGGCAGGTCCTCAAGGGTACGCACCATGGACGACCGGGAACGGGACCATCGAAAACCAGGGGCTCCACTCCAAAAAGATTGGTCACGGTCTCTTGACAGAAGATGGCTTCGGGATCGCCCTCTTGGAACAGCTTGCCTTCGGCGATGCAAACTACGTGATCCGCATATTGAGAAGCGTGGTTCGGTTCGTGCACCACCATGACGATGGTTTTACCCTGGTCCTTATTGAGCTTAGCTAGGAGTTCCAGCACCTCGAGTTGGTGAGCAATATCGAGATAGGTGGTGGGTTCGTCCAGAAGCAGGTACTCGGTGTCTTGGGCCAGGGCCATAGCGATCCAGGCGCGCTGCCGTTGCCCTCCCGACAAGGCCTCCAGAGGGCGCTCCCTGAGTTCCAAGAGAGAGGTCCGCTCCAGAGCCCACTCCACTTTCTTGTGGTCTTCGGGAGAAGTGCGTCCCAAGAACCCCTTATAGGGATGCCGCCCGAAATGGACCAACTCTTCCACCGTGAGACCCAAAGGAGCTTGGGGACTCTGGCTGAGATGCGCCATGGTCTGGGCCAATTCTCTGGATCCATAATCGTCGATGGGGCGCCCTTCGAGCAACACTCGTCCTTGACTCGGTGGAAGCAACCTATTCAAGAGTTTCAGCAAAGTGGACTTGCCGCAACCGTTGCGACCGATCAAGGCCGTGATCTTGCCCTTCGGCAACGTCAAGGATAGGTCTGAAATGACCGGGCTTTTCCCGTCGTAACTGTAGCTCACATGTTCGGCACAGAGGCTCATAATCGAGTTTGACCTTTCCACAGCAAGTAGCCAAAGTAGGGAGCCCCGATGAAGGAGCAAAGGATCCCTGCCGGGATTTCCAGAGGAGGGGCCAAGATACGTCCTAGAGTGTCGGCTGTCAAGACAAAGAGGGCGCCCAGCAGCATAGCCAAGGGCAAATGGTACCTTAGATCCGGCCCGGCCAGGAGACGAGCCAGATGGGGAACGATGAGGCCCACGAAGCCCACAGTTCCAGCCACCGCCACCGCTCCTGCTGCGGCCATCACCGCCAGGCACCAGAGCAGTGGGCGCAATACCGATAGGCGAACGCCCAAACTTGTGGCTGGTTCAGCCCCCAACAGCAAGGGATTGACATGATGGGCACACAAATAGGCCCCAATACTCGAAACTATGCACCACGGGAGTAGGTGTTCGAGGTGGACCCAACTTCGACCAAAAAGCGAGCCCTTCAGCCAGATCATCGCTTCGGCTGCACTGGGTGCATAGGTCACCAGCAAAAAGGTGACCAGAGCCTGGGTAAAAGCAGCCAGGGCAACCCCGGTTAGGATAAATCGCTGGGCCGAAGCATTGCGACCCAAAAACCAGACGATAGCCGCCACCACGCTGGCTCCGGCGAAAGCGATGAAGGGCAGATGTGGCCCGATCTGAGAGCCGCCGATGAGAATTGCGATCACCGTAGCCAATCCGCCGCCACTCGTCACCCCGATGAGATCGGGAGAGGCCAGGGGATTGCGGGTCAAGCTCTGCAGTAACACGCCGGAAACGGCGAAGCTCAGTCCCACCAAGGCGGCCGCCAAGACTCTCGGGAGTCGAAACTGATAGACCACTCCCTTCTGTTCCAGCAGTTGCTCCCAAACCTGGCCTAAACTCAAGGTTTCGGTGGCTCCCACGCATAGGGAGCCCAAGGTGAGCACCACTAGGCCTCCGACGGCCCCGATAAGCTTGATTCCGTAGCTGCGCTTCATGCTTTCTGAGCCCGATAGAGAAAATAGGGAGCCCCAACCAGAGCCGTCAGGACTCCAACCGGGATTTCCGTGGGTTGCACGATCCAGCGAGCCACCAGGTCGGATGCAGCTACCAGCAGAGCACCTAAGGCCAGCGACATGGGCAGTCTACGCAAGTAGCTGATGCCAGCTAGATAGCGCGCCAGGTGAGGCACGATGATGCCCACAAAACCGATGGGCCCAGCTAGAGCCACACAGGTGGCACAAAGCACCACCGTCAATGCCACCAACTCCAGACGTCGAGCCACCGGGTCCACCCCAAGATTGCGGGCGGTGTCATCCCCCAATTCCAAAAGGTTCCAATCCGAGGCTCTGCGGATGGAGAGCAGTAAGGCCGGAACGAAAATCACACAAACCACTCGCACATCGGACCAGTCGGCTCCTGAAAGTTTCCCTGCCACCCAATGGAGAATCTCGAAGAGGTCCGAGTCCTTCATCAAGAGCAGTCCGTGCCCGGCCGAACCAAAGAAAAAGGCGATGGTTAGTCCAGCCAGGATCAGCCGATCCCTGGGGAAGGCCCCAGACACGGTCATCATCAAGATCGCCACTCCACTCAGGGTGCCGCCCAAAAGTGCCGCCAAGAATATCCCTCCGGTGGGCAAGTTGTCCCCCCAGATCACCAGCCCAAGAATCACCGCAAAAACAGCACTCTGATTGATTCCCAGCAGTTCAGGTTCGCTCAAGGGATTGTTGGTGGCTAATTGGATCAAGAGCCCTGCCAGACCTAAGCTCGCTCCAAGCAAAACCGCGGTGAGAAATCGGGGGAGGCGAATCTCGGTGATGGCATAGGCCAGATCTGAGGAAGTCGGCCCCACCACTAAAGACAGATAACCCACCAGAAGCAGAGCCGAGAAGACAAAGATAAGCGTCGCCCAAAACCGACCCGCAGTGACCATGGTTCTAGAGACGTTCACTCGTACTGGAATTGGCCTGAAGAACCCGGAGCGCAGAGCTTTCCGGCGAACTCCCAGCACGCTCCTCGAGAAACTCTCCGTAACTTTTAAGGATGATCTCGGCAGCAATAGGCCCCCGGGCCCGAGACCAGAGATCCCGATCGACGACAAATATTCTGTCCTCCCGAAGAGCACTGAGACCCTGGAAGAGGGGGTGTTCGCTCCATCGCTCAGCGTTTCCATAAACGAACAGATACTCTGGGTTCAGTTGAGACAGTCCCTCCACGGTAATCTTGGCAACCTCGGTTTGACTTTCGCTTGCCGTCGGGGGTCCGTCAAAAGCGTAAGCGGCTCCGGTCGCCTGCAAGAGAGTGGCTATGAACGAGCCTTTGGTCCAAGTCGAGAACTCGCCTTCGAAAGCTCCTACGACCATAACTGTGGGAGGGGACTGCTTCTGCTGGTTCTGTCGAATCTCTTCGATCTTCGCCCTAAGCTCGCGTTCAGTCTGTTCAGCATCCTGAACCCGATCGGTGATCCGGCCCAGGATTCCCAGGCTCTTCAAGGCTTCGTCAAAAGAGGCGTCGCTTAGTGCTATGGTTGGAGCGATCTGCTCGAGTTGGCTTCGGATGAGTTTGTGCCGGTTAGGGTTCGCCACGATGAGATCAGGCTCCAAGCTCAAGATCACTTCCAGGTTCGGTTGCTTTCGTTCGCCGACAAACACCGGAGTATAGTCTTTAGGGACCCGATCTACCAAATACTCGGGGATTTGCCGGTCGCTGGTTCCGGCGAAGCCTACCACCGGATATCCCAGGCTGCTGAAGGCATCGAGGAATGGGAGGTCGAGGACCACCACGCGTTCTGGAGCAAGCGGAACTCGGGAGGTCCCCCAAACGTGCTGGACCTCGAGAGAGGCCCGAGAATCCTGAACTTCAGCGGGTTGAGAGGCGGTACAACCCACCAAGAACGGCCCCAGCAGGCAAGCGGCTAACAAAGCCGATGGCAGTCGGGGGGTCAGACGGAAGAACGGAAGCACCCCGAGGATGCACCCCAACCCCATCAAGGCCAGGCCCATACGGGCGTCCCAATACTCGGCTAGGGCTCCAATGGCTAAGCCTCCCAGAGGAATCATGCCCTTGTCCATAAGAGCTACCCCGAGCAATTTGCCGGCGTCCTTCTTGGGAACCAAATCTTGAAAACACATGCGACTGGAACTCCGATAGGCCTGGCCGAGATACCCGATGGCAAAGAGCACCACGGCAGCGCTCAAGAAGCCGTTCACCACCGCTAGCAAGGTGACCGAAACGGCAAACCACAACGAAAAGCGAAGAGTGGCCTTCCAAGTGGAGAGATCCGGTCGATAGGCTAGGCGAGTGGAGGCCAGAAGAGCCCCCACCGAAGAGATCGACAGCAAGGCGCCAAACTGCTCGGCCCCCAAACCCAGCATGGTTTCGGTGACCACCGGAAGCATGGCGGTGTAGGGAAAACCGAAAAACATGACCGGCAGAGCCAGCAGAACCAAATTCCTTAGGGTAGGTCTCTCGGCGAAATGTTCTCTCAGGGTGAGCGTTTTCTCTTCAGGGGCATCACTGTGCCGCAGCACCGTGCTTGGTTCAGACCCTTGCCGGTCCATACTTAAGAGCACCAGGGAAAACAGAGCGGTGGTCAAGGCGGCGGCCAAGAAAGTGACCAAGCCGCCGTAGTGGGCCAGCAAGAACCCGCCCAGAACCGGACCAATGATCTTGCCGACATTCATGATCGAGGCGTTCTGAGCGATGGCCGATTTGAGCTTGAGCCCGGAAAAGAGATTGCAGAGGTAGGTGTTGCGGAACGGGGGTTCGGCGGCGGTGAGCACCGCCCTGAGGATCACCAGTGCGGCACAAGCCCAAAAGGGCAAACCATAGTGCAGACATAAGCCGGTGAGGACGATGACCGCGGCGTTGGCTAGGTTGATGAGAATATTCAGAGTGCGGCGATCATAGCGATCCGCCAGGTAGCCAGAGGGCAGGGAAAGGACCAAGGTGGGCAACAGGCGGCAAGCGTTGATCACCGCCAACAGGAGTGGTGAAGACGTCTCTACCAGGATCAGCCAATTCAGGGCAACGGTATAGAGCCACTCGCCGACACGAGCAGAAAGAAATCCGGCGTTAAACCTGAGTAAGGCGTCCTTAAAAAAAAAGTTAGGCAAACCTAGCAGATTATATTTAGCACCCTTAACTCTGTCAATTTTTTTGGCTGATTATAACCAACCTAGTACAACGTCTGCAAAATTCGTCCCTAGCCCTGGTGGCCATGCATCCTCTCTCGCAGCGTCGAAGCTCACTCAAATACGCCTGGCATTAAGCGTTCGCTTCTCCTTGCATCACCCACGCGGACGCGGCCACCCACGCAAGCGCGGGTTCCCGGCGCCTGACCACCATTCAGTAGGGACGAACTTCACAGACGTTGCACTGATATGGAC
>JBJHCR010000113.1:0-16916 GCA_050486105.1 Vulcanimicrobiota bacterium | reverse complement strand
CGTAGGAGAACCTCGCCTCGCGTCCTCATCACCCACCTTCGGTGGGTACCCGCCGATTGCTGCGTCGTGATCACCCTTCCGGTGCTCAAATAGGTCCAACTATTATCCGCTCCTCAGGCCGCTCACTCCTTGCACTCGGACCCCCTTGGAGGCCCTCGCTTCGGTCTATCTGGTCTTGTTGAGCCTCTAATTCGGCTGAGGTTCAGTCAAAACATAGCGCAGAACATTAAAGATATTGGTTGAGGGAAAGTTCTGTAGAGCATTGGAAGCTTCCCAATCGTAGTTCAAATTCATTCGGAACCCGGTGACTGTTCCAGGTCCGGCGTGCGCTCTTTGAGTGGAACGGGCTACTGCAGAAATGATGCCCCCATAGAGATTGAAGTCACCCAATCCAGAGTTGACATTCATTCGATTGCTCGCCGTTCCAAAGCCACCGGAAGCAATACCGTCAGTGTTCAATCGACCGGCCATAATCACCGCGTAGACGTTCAAGCCACGAAAAGGATCGCCCGGGTTGTTCTGATAGGAGATGTGGGATGGCTGATGTTGGGTGGCGAGATTAACATCTCTGCCCGTGATCAGCCCCAGAACGTGGTTCTTGTTGGGAGACTGATTTCCCGGGACTAATCGGTTCGAGCCGTCGTTTAGAGATTCGCCGTCACCGTTCGTTTCGAAGCCGTCGTAGTACTGCAGAATGCTGTTTCGGATGTTGATGTCTCTATTGGACGTCAGGTTGGTAGCGATGGTTCGCCCGATCCACTCATTATCGCCGTTCTCGTTCACCTGAACAGCCCCTTTGTTGACCCCCTCCAGATTCCTGATGTCGTGATCGGAGAAAACGATTCCGTTGGTCCGTCCAGCTATGACCGTGTACTCGCCCCAATATTGACCGTGCTGTGTTTGGTCGTGTTTGATCACCACTGTATGGCCGTCGGGGACAGACAGGCGAGAATCGTTAGGGTCGGTGATCAGATCTCCATTGACTGTGACGCCTTCGGCAAGCCAAGGGATCTGGTAAGGGCTGGAACCTTCAAGATCGTTGACTTCGACCACCGAATTCCAGTTCTGAATGTTGACAGTGGTCGAAGACTCGACCTCATAAACGTCTTGGGGGTCGATTCCGTCTGGCGGATTTGCCGGATCGTCTACCGGAACGGTGACGTTCTGGGCCACGGCACCACTGTCTCCGGATTGGCACTGGACCCATTCGAGTGGGGGAATGACCTCGATGGGGTTATTGACCCAATCGCCTACGCAAGTCGGAACGTCAATCATGTTTCCGGTCGGTTGCTGGCAAGACCAACTGTTCTCGTATTCACATGAAAGTGTGACGGCGACGGTGGTGAAAGTTCCACCCTCCCCGGGGATCACCTGGACTTCGGTGCCGCAGCTGGGATGCTGCCCGAAGACTATTTCCGTGCAGGTTGTCGTGACCATTTCCGGCTCCTGAGTGGTGCCCCATTGGGTGCATTCCCAATTAGGTTGCATATACGGTTCAGGTTGGAATGGGCATTCGTACTGCACTGTGTCGGCAAAGTAAGAGATGCTCGGTGGGCCGGGAAGGTTGGTCGATCCGGTTCGAACTCGAATTTTCTGATGACCCTCCGGCGTGATTTCTAAACGGGTGTCGTCTGCCGTTCCGCGAATATGGATGCCCCCTTCGACCAGCCCATCGGGACTGTTTGGACCCACGCTGGTGTTGACGATCACGTTGCCGACCTGACTGGTCAGGGTGTTCCATTGAGCGTTGTTGGCCGGCCTAGTGCTGGTGTTTGACCCCCAGGCTTTATCCCGCAAATCGTCGTTGGCTTGGGGCATGGTGATCTCTTCGATATGCTTGATCTTCTCCCGTCCACCTTCAATGATCCTATTGTAGCGGTCACCGAGCGGGGAACCGGTAGTTGCGTCGTAGGGCACCATCCCCGGGTCCGACCCAAGCACGTTTCCTCCCACATAGTAGTTCCCATCTCCGGCGATCCCCAACGAGCTATCACCTGGAGTGATCTGGCCGGCGTGAGTCATCTCGGCCCAGGGTCCGCTCACCCAAGGGTTTTGTCCGTCGGTCCAAAAATTGGAAGCGGGAGCCATGAGGCGAAAGATTCCGTTGGTGTGAAAGGGGCCTTGGATCCCTTCTGAACTCATTCCAAAAATTATGTCATCGCTCCAGGAGTGATAGAACAAAGCATACTTTGCAAAGGTTTGATTCTGCACTGTGGCTAGGGCTTCTCGTTTGGGTATACCTCGGAGATAGGCGGTAGACCGAATATCGTAGACTCGCATGAGCCCATTCCTGAGGGTGATCTCTACCGCATAACTCCAGTTCTCCCCTACAAAGTTGGCTTCTTGATTGAAACCGAGGTTAGCGCTAGAGTTCAGGGTGTTGAAGGCCGCTATCTCGGCAATAGGGATACTGTCGCTGAATCCCTTGAGCCACTGCACCCCTTTGCGGACTCCGGCATCTGCAGCGTACTGAGCCTGTACGTGCTCTCGTGATTTTGAAGCAGAGTGGAACTCAGAGGGAATGATCCTGTAGAATGCGACGGCCAGAGTGAACAGGATCAAAAGGAGAAAGATGGCCAGTAAGAGCACACCACCTCTCGTATTTGAATTCTTTTTTATCGCAGTTATCAAGGTTTCTTCCTTCCGTTTGGACGTGAGGTTTTAAAATGTTCGGGTGGCGATTGGAACGATAGCCCGTTCCACCAGGACTTCGTATTCATCTTCGTCGGTGGCAAGTTTGCCGTATTCTCTCTTGCCGACCTGGGAGCGAACCTCGATCTCTACGGCGTGGCTCCCGAGTCTCAGGGCCAGAAAGCTACGAATGCCGTGGGCCAGTACTCGAGGTTGGGGATCGTCTACGGGGACGCCGTTTATCACTCGGCGCAGCTCGATACGTCCTAGTTCATCAGGGTTCCCCTCGTCGTTTGGAACAAAGGTGATGTCGTAGGTGTAGAAGGTTGGGTTCAGAAAATCCCAAGACGCCTGAGGGTCATAGCTCGGATTGAGGAAATCCTCGGTGGTGGTGAAGCGAATACTGGTGAGGTACTCAACTTCGACTCCCTCGTCACTAGGTTTCGTCTTCAGACCTGCGGCCCCATGACCTGCCAAACCATCACCACCCCCATCACTGACCGCAGTAATGAGAATCGGGCTGAGCCTGTCGATCACTGTTCGGGATTTCTGGTGCATACCCATCCGAGCCGAGCCTTGAGCGACTTGCGAGGTAGAGTACTTGATCAGACCGGCCACGGTGACCGTGACTGTGACCATCAGCACAAAAACCACCAGCAGTTCGGTCAGGGACATCCCCGATTCGTGGTTACGGTATCGGGAGCGGATGCGTGAGAATGCCAGTGGTCGTGACATGCTTGAGCTTCTCCTTTTCTTGCCAGTAGATGGTTACCGACATGCGCAACAGGTTTTCACCCACTTCACCTGCCAAGCCTGTCCGTTCCAAAGTGATACGTCTCCGGAATCTGCTGGTCTCCTGGGGAGGCATAAGATGAGAAATTTCCACATCGAAAGGGGGATCATAAAGGGGGCGTGCGTCGTCGAAACTGTTCACTTCGAAATCGTCGTTTAGGCCGCTGTCGGTTCTAGGCAAATTTGTGCCAAGATTGAGGTATTCCGAATTCGAGCTCAGGCTGTTTCCGCGAGTCGTTTCGATCAGGACGCGCGCCTGCTGGGTGGCCTTAGATATCCGATCTCCGTGCTGGCTCTGGATGAAACCGAAATAGAGAGAGCTAGCAAGCCCGACGATCCCTATCGCAATGACCCCCAAAGAAACCATCAGTTCGGCGAGAGTGAACCCTCTCCGCTGAGTCTGTATAATCATATTTCATGAGTCTAGCATAGTGAATTATCCCTACCAACAGTTTGGAAAAATGTTTTCAAATTGGCTTGAAAACCTTCGCCAGTCGGTACTTCGCTCAACAAGGCACAGACCCAGCGGGTGAACATTTTGGCCGAATCAGTGATCAGGTCGGTTCTTGCCTCGACCTGAGGAATAGAGGAGAAATGAGCTGCAAGGGTTAACCCTCTAGAGGACCGCTCATCCGCCATGCCGTGAGTCGGGTTCAATTAATTGAAAGATCCCGGTTCACCGTTGCCCGTCCCAGGGAATAGTCAGAAGCCCCTACGGTGACGCGAATCAGGAGAATTGTAGATGTCTCGTATCGAGATACCTAAGATGGAACTTTGGGACAACGAAATCCCCTCAGTCTGTATGGTTTGCGGCGAAGCAGAGGGTCAAACGGCGCAAGAGTTGTCCTGTCGCTATACCAGTTTTCCCTGGACTTTGCTGGGGGGCATAAGCCGAGTGTTGACCCGCAAGCAATTCATACTGACCGTTCCGCTTTGTGGCGAATGCAAAGACCCCTTTGCCACTGCCGTGAATATGAGGTATGTCTGGGATGGCCTTCTGGCATTGATCCCTGTGGTCTTACTCTTCAGTTACTCAAGCCTTTTTTCCGATATGGGAGCGAAGGCTTTCCTGGTGCCGATCATTTTCGCCCTCGCCGTCGTCATTCTGAAGGTGTCCTATGAAAAGATGCAGCAGAAGCGCTACGATATTCGCTGCGTGGGAATGAACGACGGCACCCTCACCCTCGATTTACCCAATGACAACTGGAATCTGGTCTACGAAAAGTACAAAGCACGAAAGCGTGAACAAGACAGAACTTTTCGAAAATAGTCGAGGCTGGCCTTAACCCTTCGACCGGCCGAACTGAAGAACGCTCGCTTGCCAATCGCAGCCGCTCTCTAGACCACACTTTTTCGATCTTGCCGTGAGTAAAAGAATCCATCGAGAGCGCCAATTCTAGGCTTCTAGCGGGCGGTACTTTCTTTCCCCCCGAGATTCACCCCAGAAAAAATTGGCCAATTCAAACATACCCCTTACGCTTTTTCGAAAAGTTGTGCTATCCTTTAGAGTGTTAGCCCCTAGAGGGTAAACAGAGGAGTGAAAACATGAGTGTCGTTTTGACTCTAAGTTCGGAGGGCTGGAATTTGGTGAAGGAATCATTACGCTCGCGGGGTTCGGAACAGTGAGGGGTTTGCGCAAGGTGCGTCTTGAAGATGTCTTTGCCAGGGCTTCAAGGCGCGATCGAGGAGTGACTCTCGTTGAGGTCCTTATCGCCATCTTCGTCGTTTCAGTCGGTTGTTTAGGGGCAGCTTCAGCTCTCTGGTATGGTATCCAAGCGGAGCGCTACGCCGAACGCAGAACCTATGCTGTGTTTGTTGGTCGAGAGATGCTAAACATGATTAGGGCTCGCAATGAACCGTTCATTGGGCCCCTCCCTGCAATTGGCAGCGAACTCAATGATGGTGATTATGACGATGATGGCGACGATAATGGACCTCGCCGTCCTTTCAATGCACCTCCGTTCGAGAACGACTTTCCTGACAACATTAACTATCAGCGGCGAATTGAGATGAAGAGAATGTCGAATAACCCCAATAGTCATTTGAGTGAATTAACGGCGATTAAGGTTACCCTTTTCTGGAACGAAGGGGCTAGCGAGAAGTCTGTCACTCTTCGAGGCTTTCACAAGCGCTCTGGAATTTAGACCTTGCTCTCACTGGAATGGAGTCAGAATCTTGTATAGCCATTTAAGAAAAATTCGATCATCGGGATTTACCATTGCTGAACTTTTAGTCGCTATGATGATAAGTATCGCCCTAATGAGCGTTGTCATAGGTCTTTTCCAGGCTGGACTCTGGGAGATGCGCCGTTCAAGTGGGCGTATCGACCTGGTCCGAAGGGCCAGAAACTGCATGGACAATGTTCAGCGCTTCTTGAGTTCTGCGACAGTTCCAGGAACTTTCGCAGAAGGTGCCATTATTTTTCCCGATCCTCCAACAAACGAAGCCGAGTTACTTTCGGACCCTGAAAGTAGCGTCCTTTTCTGGACTCCTGTAGATCATCTCGGCGTAAATCCGTTGCCAACCGCCCGACAACTCCATACGAATATGACGAATCTTTACTTTCGATATGGACTTGATACTATACCAGGACACGATGGACTGGGGGACGATGTTGTCTTGCGTCGCTACGTTGACGAAGTGACTATCGACGCTACGTCGACTCCAAGGGTAATTGGAAGAGGTCTGGGAGTCCCAGACCCAGGCAGTCCTGGTCAGTTTATGGACGCGTTCGTAGTTCGAACTGTTCGTGATACGGCAGTCCAGATTCAGGTCAATATCTCGAGTGAATTGATTACTGATGACACGGAACGTAACAGAATCCAAGCTCAGAGTCCGTTCGTAGTAAACTTTACGACTATTGTTCAACTGCCATTTTATGCCAACAGAACCTAGAATTGAGGAGCAACAATGAGCGTGAAAATTGCTACAAATCAGAGACTAAAGTCCAAAGGCTCTATACTCGTACTGACCATATTCTTGATGATAGCCATGGCTGTTATGGCCTCTGCCTTCTTGACCTTGATTCCGGTAGAAAGCCAAGCTACCATACGTTCAGAGCGGATTGCCAAAGGAGGGTTGGTGGCTGATGCAGGAGTCTCTGAAGCCCTCGCCTGGCTCAGGTATCAGATCGCTCCTCCAGACGGAAGTCCCTCTCGAGAACCCCTCGCAGGCTCGGTTTATCCTAGTCAGGCGAATCGAACCCGAGAGATCGGTGATGGCTGGGTGTACCGGTGGCGACTTGAGGCGGATCCGCAGACTTTTCCTAATGGGAGCGATACCATACGAGGGTACACTATTGTATCCCGCTCCTACTTTAGAGGGGAGGTTCAGAGAGAGGCTCGCGCCCAAGTCATTCAAGACACCTTTGCAGGCAACGCAGCCCTCTATGACTCTTGGCCAGACAACTTGGTGATGCCAGTGCGGTCAACCAGCCAACCGGCAGGGGGGCCTATACATGTGAATGATCCCTCGGTGTCTCCCACAAATATGAACGGCAATGGTCCCATGCGGCTTTGGGTGTCGGAGGGAGCCACTTACTGGACTTCTACCGGTCTTCCCCAGTTTTCTCATGGCTTGACAGCGGTTGGGACTTTCGCCTCATCCCCAGATGGTTTCGCATATCACCAGGGAAACTGGAACGGAACCAACGCAGAGCAGCGTCCGTATAACACGGGGGGACCAATCGCGGCTCGATACAATCGCATGGCTAACGGAGGACGAGACGCCATGATTGCGGGGGCTGCTCAACAAGCGCTTCCCACCAATACCTTTGAGCTTAGAGATGCTGCTTGGGGTTTTGAGCCTACTACACCACTACCGACAGAGCCGGGAGTGTATCTCAATGAAGAAGGCGGAACTCTGAGCGGAATTTATGTGAATGGGAATGCTCACGAAATGGAATTGGGTTTCGGAGGAACTCAGCCTGCCGGTCCTGGGGTCGTCTCCTACGGTGAGAATTCTTGGGTGAAGATTGAGGTCCCTTACGACGCGCCAAGTGACAGAGCGGCAATGGCCATTGATTCGCATCAAGCGGTGACTGTGGTTACCATCGAGGAAGAGCCGGTCATCTTGCCTGCAGGGGCGCAAGTGAACGGCTCAACGCTGGGCTCACCAACGACTTTTGGGTCTGGAACCACTCTCCTTCGACGTCCTGACGGAACTTTTGAACATTTCGGCTCGCCTCTCAATGGCTCAGTTTATGTAGACGGTACAGTTGAATGCGTGTGGGGTATCAACAAGGGTCGACGTACAATAGCTGTGGCATCAGACGACACAACCACAAATGATATCGTGATTGGGGGAAAACGCAATGACACTAATCCCAACGCCGCCAACTCCTTCAGCATCGCCGCAGGCCAAAAGGGTTTGATCCAGTTTGGTGCGACTGATGAAGACGGAGACGGGGTTCTCGACGCTCCAACGACAGCCGACCACACGTTAGGTTTGGTGGCTGACAATGTCAGGGTTTCAGCTAGACTCAAGCATGGGGGTAATTGGGCAACCTCGCATCCACAGACTAACCCTCTTTATATCTACGCTACAGTCATGGCTGGAATTTCCGACGAAGACGGAGGATATGGTGTTGATGCCTATGATACTGGGGGAGCAGGTTGGTCGTACAGATACGGTGCACGGATCATGCGCAGGGGAGCAGCTTGGGGAACTACCTCGGGCCACGGATTGGTGAACGGAAACACTTACTTCGATGAACCGGCCTCAGTTTCTCCTCCGCCTTATTTTCCTTCCTTACCACGCTTCATTGTTAAGAGCTACGAAGAAATTGTGGTCAATGACGGAGAGACTCTCTAATGAGGATACTAATTTCCATAGCGTTCACTTTGGTATTTGTATCATTCCTGGGATGCTCAAGCACTGGAGAGAACGTTAAGGCACCCATAAGTGAAGTGACTGCTTCAGAGTCTGCAGAAGTCGCTTCTACCTCGGAAGGTACAGGTCGCCTCGATCGGGAGTCGTCGAGCCGGACTGCCTTGTCGAACAACTTGAAGGAGACTAAGGCTGAACCCGGAGACGACGATTGGAAGGGGGGAGTGAACCAAGGCAATTCAGAGTCTGCTTACCTGGGTCTAGATCGACCGAAACAAGTTCCTTTGTCGCATTACACTCGAGAAATTCATGAAACCAAATCCATCGACCCTACCGTAGATCGGCTTTTTCAAAATCCTCCGTCTGAACGACGAAGGAAGAAATTTGAGGAAAAGCAACGACTGAAGGCCGAAGCGAAGCAGAATATCCCCGCGGCTGCTGTAGGTGGTGGTCTGGATCCAGTTGCAGACGCTCGATTCGATACTCTAGAAATAAAAACACGCTAGTCCTCACCCCAACAACGTTTGATGCCTGAATTGCCCGGTGACATCCAAAGCGGCCAGTCGATCGAGTTCGATCTTGACTAGGCCGCTTTTTCCTTGGCGGCGATAGAGCTTGGCGAGGGCCAGGTGGAGTTTCAGGCTGAAGAGGCTGCCCTCGGCGAGTTTTAAGGCCCGGCGCAGCAGTTGGGTGGCTCGGCGAAGGTCTCCCAAGGCCTCGCAAGCGGCGGCCTCCAAGGACAGGTGGCGATAGTCCCAAGGCTGTTTGCGGGCCGCTTGGCGGGCATACTCCAGGGCTTTTGTGGACTGCTGCAACTGCAAAGCCAATTCGCTGCATAAGCCTTCGAGATAGGCCCTTCCATCGTCGGGCAGGGTTGGGTGTTCAAGCAAATCTGCCCAGCAATCTAGAGCTTTTTGATAGTCCTTGAGATGATGATGGCAGCTTCCCAGGTAGTAGCTAGCCTCCACCGGGTGTTGGTCCAAGAGGTCTTGGCAGAGGGGAAGAGCCTGCTGATAATGATGACTCCGAACCAAGGCTGCCAGGTCATCCAGGGGGCCGGCCTTATAGGGGGTGTCGGGCGGGTTTTCTAGGAAGGGGTCGGCGAAAGAACGGCATCGATCCGGAGTGAATCCTCCCTTCACCGAATAAGCCACCGTGGTGCAGAGGCTAGGAAACTGTCCCACGGCCTCTTGAAGTGGAGCAGGCTCAGTCCACGGTGTTCCGTCCTCTTCCAGAAAATAGTCGATATCGATATCGAGCAACACCGGCTGGGCCGGGAGGGTTAAGACCTCGAGCGGTCCCATCTCGAAAGGGATCCCCAGCAAGGTGCCCACCACTCGACCCCCATCCAAACGGAGGCTTTGGTACTCAGCCAGGGTTATCTCGAACCAACTGTTGAGGTGCTCTCGGCTCCAAGTCAACAGCTCTCTCTCGGGGAGATTGGGCGGAATCACCCAGGTCAGCCGACCCACTAGGCCTTCCTTGATGGCGGGGTAAAGGTAGTTCCCACAGTGCAGCCCTCCCCAGGGAAGATAGCTGTTCCCCATGAGTTCAACGGCTTGTTCCGGCGTCTCACATTTGGCCAAACGGTCCAAGTTAGCTGAATGAAGACCGTCCCGGCCGATGTCTAGATGGGCGTCCACGTGCCAGCACCAAGCCTGGCGGATGCCGAGTCGCTTCCAGATGAAGTAGGCGCCCCAGTGCTCCTCCAGGGCGTGAGCTTTGTTTTTCACTCAGCTTTCTTGGACTCATCCGAGTCTTCGGCCTGCCGGCGGGCCCGGGTGGCTTCCAGGCGCTTGCGTCGCTTCTTGAGTTGGCCCAGGCGCTGGGTGATCTCATTTTGACGCTCTAGAGATTGCTTCACTTCTTCCATTCTTTGTACCCCGGCGGGAGTGCAAGGGCGCACCACTCGATAGCTCTCCAGAAAGAAATTGTTCCTCAGAGCAGCCTCGATGCGAGAATTGTTGGCCGAGACTTCCCCACCCATGAAGTCCAGACCTAGGCTTGCTGTCACTTCGGTGGCGGCATCGAAGAGCAAGTGACCCACCCCCAGACCCCAATACTCAGGCGGAGAGGCGATGTCTTCCACGAAGGTCTGCCGTCGCCCGAGATCGTCCTGGTCATAAAGGTTCAGCAGTAGGTAACCCGCGAAGGCGTTCTCTCGCTCGGTGTCTTTGGCCACCAAGAAACGGTAGAGACCTCGGTCGTGATAGGATTTGAGTTCGAGAAACTCCTGGGCCACATACCGGGCCCGCTCTCCAGGGGTGCTGCGCAAACCACTGAAAGTATGCACAGAAGCGGCCACGGCAAGTTCACGGATGTTGTCCATGTCTTGCGGGACCGCTTCTGTAATGAGGAACCTTTCGGCCATTTGGGGTGGTGTCGCTAGCGCACCTTAAAGTTTAGGCCTGAAGGCTGAATCCGATGGCTGCAGCTGCGAACTGCTGAAACTGTTGGGGTTGGAAGCCGCCGCCAAAACTACCACCGGCCTGCATTCCGAAATTGATGGAGAGATTGGCTCCCATGTTTGGCTGAAAGAGGTTGTTGAAGTTGTTTCCGAAGTTGTTGCCGAAATTATTCCCGTGGCAACAGCCGTTCATCCCCTGCTGAGACATAGGGCCCTGTTGGCAGTTGCAAGGACGTCCGAACATATTGCCCTGGGACTGCTTCATCATTTGAGTCATCTGCCGCATCATCTGGGCCATTGCGTTGTTCAGATTGGCTTGGGATTTGAGCTGCTGTTTCTGAGCCCGGTTCATTCGGGGTTGTCTGGGTCCGCCTCCACCGAAAAGTCCGCCGATGCCCTGTGCTGCTCCAAGTACGCCTGAGATTGCTCCGAGTGCCATTTTGTGATGTCTCCAATCGATTTGTAAGTCTTAAAAACAGTGTCCCACAGAAGCGAGACTTTATCTATCCCATGCGTTGTAACATTTTTGTTAACTTTGTTAGCATTGGGTTAATTGTATTAAGGAAAGTAGAGAGTGAAGTCTTCAGGCCCGTGATAGGCGATAGTGTCGAGGTCCTCTCCGATGCCGCGATAGAGTTCCACGATCCGTACGCCCTCCTGATTGAGTTGGTACGGCAGCTGCTCGGAGCTTGAGACATCCTCTTGGGTCACGATGCCTCGGCGGTCTGTAATCATGCGGGCGGAGCCCCTCACTCCGGGCTTTTCCAGGTTCTGCTTAGGGTAGAGATAGACTTTGCGCTCTATTGTTTCCTGACCCTGGTAAGTCAGCGAGAGCAGGGCCTCTCGCCGATATTCGTCGGTTGAAAAATCACAGACGAGTTGGTGGAGTTCGGCTGGAAGGGTCGTCCAATCTAGGGTTCTCAGATAGATTTTGAACTGCTCTTCTTCGAGATCCCAGCCCAGTCCGTAGAATTTGTGCTGCTGTAGGAGACTGTTTTCCAGTTTGATTCCACGTTTATTCAACACCTCGAGAGCCGCTGGGACTGTTTCTTCCGGACGTTGTACCGATCCGTAGGCCAGTCGAGAGGAGTTGGTCTTGGACCCCTTGATGCGGTGGCTGTAGGTGTAATAGCTGAAGTGTTCGTAGCCGGCTTCGGAGATCTCGTCGAAGTCCGTAGCCAGGCGAAAACAGGTTTCCAAATAGGCCTTTTCGGTGGGGTTCAGATGGCGCCTAAAATTGAAGAAGTGGCGACAGTGCCATTGAAAGAGCGAGCGATGATAGGCCAGGATCTCAGGGCTCCCCACGAACGCTACCCTTCTGTTGGGCAGAAGCTAAGCCGGCCAGCACTCGGCGGGCGTCCTCTTCTCGCTCGGCCACCATCTTGAGGGTGGTGCTGCTGGCCTGGGCGCCTTCGTGATGAGCTTCGATATGGGCAGCCACCGAGCGCGGGCGAATCAGCCAAAAGCGAGTTCGACAGCTCTCCCAATTGGTCAGAATGTCGTGAGCACGACTGCTGCCGGTCAAGCTCTGGTGACGGGACACCAGCCGATGCAACTCTTGCTCTAAGTCTTCCGGGAGCGGAACGCGCTCCACCAGTTCCCCATTGATCTTGGCTGCAGCCCTTTCATGAGGGTCGTAGAGATAAACTCGTCCGCCGGTCATCCCCGCTCCCAAGTTTCGTCCGATCCGACCTAAGATCACCAAACAGCCCCCGGTCATATACTCGGCGGCGTGCTCTCCCACTCCCTCTACTACGGCGGTGGCTCCGCTGTTGCGCACTGCAAAGCGCTGCCCTGCTCGTCCGGCAGCGTAGAGCTCGCCATTGATGGCACCATACAAGCAGGTGTTTCCGATGATGGCGGTCTCCTCTCCGGGCAGTGCGGCCAAATCTGGAGTGGGACGGACCACTATGGTGGCCCCGTTCAAGCCTTTACCCACATAGTCATTGCCAGCCCCCTCCAGGGTTAGGTGCAGCCTTGAGCAGGTGAAGGCTCCGAAGCTCTGCCCTCCGGTTCCTCGAAACTTGAGTTCTACGGATTGGCTGAAGTGAGGACGTCGACTCAGCCAACCTGAGATTCGGGCCCCCATGGCTCGGTCGCAGTTGAAGATGGTGAAGGGTTCTTGGGGGATCTCGCCCCGTTCTAGGGCCTCCAAGATCCGATTCTCCAGGCTGCGCCCGAGCTGCAGGGGATCATTGCGTTGGCCTTGATGGTGGGTCACCAAGTCGTCGGGGGCGCGCCATAATAGGGGGGAAAGATCCAGATGGCCGGCTTCTTCCCCCCAGACCGATTGTTCCAGCAGCTCGGTTCGGCCGATCACCTCATCCAGACTGGCAAAACCCAACTGAGCCAGCAGCACTCGAACGTGGTGGGCCACCCCCAACATGAAGGAGATCACCGCTTCGGGGGTCCCCGGGTACTTGGCTCTCAGTTTAGCTTTTTGGGTGGCGATCCCCACCGGGCAGTTGTTGGTGTGGCAAGCCCGAGCCATCAAGCAGCCTTCGGCTACCAGCGCAGCGGTGCCAAAGGAAAACTCGTCGGCCCCGAGTAGAGCGGCGATGAGGACGTCGCGCCCGGTTTGAAAACCCCCGTCGACTCGGAGTTTGACCTGTCCTCGCAGACGATTGACCACCAGGATCTGTTGGGTTTGTCCCAAGCCCAACTCCCAGGGCATGCCGGCGAACTTCACTGAGGACAGGGGGGAGGCCCCGGTGCCCCCTTCGCTGCCGCTGATATGAATGATATCCGCAAACCCCTTGGCCACTCCGGCGGCCACCGTTCCAACTCCGTCGGAACTGACCAACTTGACGGAGACGGTTGCCCGGCGATTGAGAGTTTTCAAATCGTAGATCAGTTGGGAGAGGTCTTCAATGCTGTAAATATCGTGGTGAGGTGGAGGGCTGATGAGGGCGATTCCCGGGGTGGTGTGTCGAATACGGGCGATCTCCTCGGTCACCTTATGGCCGGGGATCTGTCCTCCCTCACCCGGTTTAGACCCTTGAGCCATTTTGATCTGCAGTTCGTCGGCGCTCATTAGATAAGCTAGAGTGACCCCGAAACGTCCCGAGGCGATCTGTTTGACCCTGCTGTTGTGCTCACTCTGAAAGCGAGAGGGGTCCTCGCCACCCTCTCCGCTGTTGCTGACGGCACCGATGCGGTTCATGGCGCTGGCCAGGTCGCGGTGAGACTCCGGGCTAAGGGCCCCTAAGCTCATGGCCCCGGTGGAAAAACGGGCCACGATGGCTGACAGCGGTTCGACTTGCTCGAGCCCCAAGGGTGGGCGGTGTCGCACGAAATCTAAAAGATCGCGAAGAGCGGACTTCGGCTGCCCGACCTGGGCGGCAAAATCGAGAAAGCCCTTGGGACCAGTGGGCAAAATCTTGAAGGGATCGGCCGAAGGGTTCTCCAGGAGGAGGCGCTCACCAGCTCGGACACACTCCTGCAACTCTCGGATGGACGGGGGAGTGTAGCGGTGCGTTTCTCCTCCCTTCTTGTACTTATAGAAGCCGTGGCTCGCTAACCGATCCAGAGTTTCTCCGAGCTGTTCGTGGAAGGCGATGTGGTGGTTGCGTTTCTGATGATCGGCGATCTCTTTGAGCCCTACCCCGCCGAGCATGCAGGAGGTTTCTGGAAAGTAGCGCTCGACCAACTGACGGTCCAGTCCCAGGGTTTCAAAGGTCTGGGCCCCTCTGTAGCTCGAGAGCAGAGCGATGCCCATCTTGGCCATGATCTTCATCAGGCCTTTCTCGATGGCCCTGATATAGTTCTGCTGGGCGGTCGAAACGGTCAGGTCTTGAAAATGTCTGCCCCCGGCAGCCACATCTTCGGCGATGGACTCCAAGGCCAAGAAAGGGTAGATGGCATCGGCTCCATAGCCTAGCAGGCAGGCGAAATGATGGACCTCCCGAGGCTCCCCTGAGGCGAGAACCAAAGAAGCCTTCAATCTCAGACCTTTATCTATGAGATGCCGGTGCACGGCACTCACTGCAAGCAAGCTGGGAATAGGGGCACGGAAAGCGTTCACTTCTCCATCATACAGGACCACCAGACTGGCGCCCTGGCGAACCGCGTCTTCGGCCTCCCGGCAGAGGCTGTCCAAGGTCTCGGATAAGGCTTGCTGCCCGCCTTCCACCGGATAGATGGACCTCAGGGCGATGGCCGGGTAGAGCAAGGGGTCCAGAGAGTGGAGGTACTCAAAAGCCGCTCGGGAGAGGATGGGGCCAGGAATCTCTAGAGCGTTGGTCTGTTCGGCTTCCTCCACCAAGATGTTGGCCTTGGTGCCCAGTTGGGTGCGCAAGGACATCACCAAGGCTTCCCGGATAGGGTCGATGGGGGGATTGGTGACTTGGGCAAAGCGCTGCCGAAAGAAATGAAAGAAGGGTCGATCCAGGGCCGAAAGGGCTGCTGGTGGGGTGTCGTCCCCCATACTGCCGATGGGTTCGATGCCGCCCACAGCCATGGGTCGAACCACCGTCACTTGCTCCTCGTGGGAGTACCCGAAGACCAAGAGCCGGCGGTGCAACTCTTGTTTTTGGGCTGGACCGGAGAGCAAGCTGCGCTCGGACTTCGGCTCCCCATAAAAAACGTCTTCCGGCACGGCGCGCACCCGGGTTTGATTGAAGCTCCCATAAGGGTGTCGACGAGAGACCTCATCCTTGAGTTCGTGATTGCTGAGCAAGCGTTTTTGCTCGATGTCCACCACCAGAATTTCTCCTGGTCCCAACTGACCAGCTTTGACGATGCGGTGGGCGCTCAGATCCACGGTGCCGGTTTCCGAGGCGCAGACCACCAACCCGTCCTCGGTGATGCTGTACCGGGACGGTCGCAAACCATTGCGATCGAGAAGAGTCCCCACTTGGCGACCATCAAAAAAGGAGACCGCCGCCGGGCCGTCCCAGGGCTCCATCAGGCAAGAGGTGTAACGGTACATATCCCGCCAACTGACGGGGATGTCATCGGTTGGGACTTTCTCCCAAATCTCCGGAATCATCATCAGCAAGCTGGGGGTCAGCTCTCGCCCCCGGCGCAGAAAAAACTCCAAGACATTGTCGAAGGCTCCGGAGTCGCTGACGTCGTCTCCGATGATGGGGGTGAAGTCGGCCAACTCTTCCGGTTTGAGGGCCCGTTCCCGAGCGGTCATCCAAGTGCGATTGCCCGTGAGAGTGTTGAACTCACCGTTGTGGCAGATGACCCGAAAGGGCTGGGCCAGTTTCCAAGCAGGAAAGGTGTTGGTGCTGTAGCGCTGGTGAAATAGGCAGACTGGAGTCTGAAAATCGGGATCCTCGAGGTCGGGATAGAATCGACTGAGTTGGTCGGCCAGGCACAATCCTTTATAGACCAAGGTGCGGTGAGACAAAGAGGCCACCGAGAAATCGTGAAAACCTCGAGAACGGAGGACGGCTTCGGCCCGGCGGCGAGCCCGATAGAGGGCTTGCTCGAAGTCTTCGGAGTTGGTCACTCTATGGCGGGCTACGAAAAGATGCTGAATGTGGGGTCTACAGGAGAGAGCCCTCACTCCGAGCGCTCCCAAATCGATGGGAACGTCTCTCCATCCCAAAGGCAGGAGGCCTTCGTCGCTCAGCTTTTCTTCCAGGGTGCGACGGCAATTGGCCAGAGCGCCTGGCTGTCCCAGCGGAAGAAAAACCAGACCCACAGCCAATTCGCCTTGGGCTGGAGCGGTACTCTCGCTGAGGGAGCTCCAAATCTTGGCCAGAAACCTGTGAGGGAGAGAGGTGAGAACCCCAGCTCCATCGCCGGTCTTGCCGTCGGCGGCCACCGCCCCGCGATGGCGATGATTGGCCAGAGCGTCCAAGCCCATCTGCAGGGTCCGGTGGTCGGGCCGTCCGTCGATGCGGGCCACGAATCCTATACCGCAGGCGTCCTTTTCCACCGGAATGGGAAGGCCCGGTCTTTGAGAGTGGGCTGGGCTGAGGGCGAAAGCGGGCCGAGATGTCACGGTGAACTCCTGAAGTTTATTAGGTACCCGCCGAGGTTTCGATCTGTGCGCCCTAGCTCCTGGGAGGGACCATGCCTTGGTGCCGAAGCAGGCCCAAGCCGCTCCGGGGGTGGCTTAGGATCCGCCCTGGGGTTGGCATATCGCGGGAGCAGGCCCAAGCCGCTCCGGGGGTGGCTTAGGATCCGCCCTGGGGGTGGCATATCGCGGGAGTAGGCCCAAGCCACTCTGGGGGTGGCTTAGGATCCGCCCTGGGGGTGGCATATCGCGGGAGTAGGCCCAAGCCACTCTGGGGTTGGCTTAGGA
>JBJHCR010000112.1:0-17075 GCA_050486105.1 Vulcanimicrobiota bacterium | reverse complement strand
ACTTTGGGCATTGCCGGCGGTTTGCTCTTCGGGAGCACCACCGCCACCTATGTCGGTTTGGGCTTGCTCGGGGCCTCGGGAGTGACTGCTGGACTCACTGCTGGGGCCCTCTAGCACCCGGTCCCGGAACCTTGAGCCCGATTGAGGATGCCTTCAGTCGGGCTTTTGGCATGTTGTCGAACGGCCAGTTTCTGGTATAATTGAACCAAGTTTTCAGCCGGAGTACACCATTTGAGTCCAATCAGGGATGGCAGCGCCACCGAACTTGACGGCCTGGATCGATTGGTGATGCATATCTCCTCTTCAGGGCGCACCGAGGGCTGGTTTCGATGGTACTCCGCTTCCCTGGTACAATTGGAGTCTGATGATGCTTGGGACCCGAGGCTGTCCGACTTGATGGTGGAGGTTCTCACTCAGGCTGAAGCGGCCTATCGCGATGGTACCGACCAAGAGGAGCACCTAGCCTATTTGGTGGAGTTGTACCTCAAGGGTCGGGAAGAGGCCTTGCTGGTGGCCCGGCTGAGGCAACAAGCTGAAGAGCTCCGCAACGAAGAACTCTACACCGAAACCTGGCTCGATTTTCAAGAGGCTCTGGACTGTGTGGCCCACGGGGACCGCGAATCCGCCGAAGAGTGGCTCTACGAAATGGAAGAGGTCTTCCAGACGGTTTGGGAGGATTGTCAGAAGTTCGAGAGAGTCGGAACCCTGGAGACCATCGCCGTTCAAGTTGCTTTGAGGGATGGAGTTGGCTACTGGCTGGATGCCCTCAAACTCTTTAGGAGAGGGCTCTCCGATTTCTCGGTGCACCGGGAGGTTCAAGCCAAGGCCAAAAAAGGGCAGGCCCTCTTGGTGATAGTTAAGCGAATCGAGGATGACAGCACTCTGGCTCAATTGGCAAACCTGGGCCACGGCAGTTGAAGGGGTGCGTAGTTGCCTGAGAGACGGGCGGACCTTCATCCAGACCGAAGCGAGATCAACCGTGAGTGCAGTACTCTCTATGGGGCTGACACCAGTAAGGAGTGCGGGTCTGATACTGAGGCTGGCAGTTCTGGCGTGCTGCTTGGCGAGCATAAGGAGCGTGAGTGCAGTGCACTCGGTGGTAGGCACACCAGTGCGAGGTAACCACGACGGGAGCTTGGTATCCTCTGTGGTGCCGCCCTCTCCTGATCGGCACGGGATGCGTTGGATAATAGTAGGGTTGCTGCACCACAGGTACAAAGATTCCCGGCTGGGGCTGACCCACCGAAATATTCACCGAAGGACCGGTGTAGGGATTGGAATACAGGTCAAAACGCACCTGGGCTTGAGCTGAAACAGTAAAGCTCAAAGTGATGAAGCTTATCAACAGAGTTAGTATCCAGGATCGCATCGAGATTCTCCTATCGAAGTAAGGCTGAAGGTAAAGTCACATTAGCCTGATCTCAATGACCGTAACCGTCCGAATGGTGCCCAAAGGTTGCCAAAAGGTTGCCAGAACGTAAACTCGGCGCTTCAGTCTTCCGAGGTCGTCGCTCTCATTTCTGGGGAGGCCCTCATCTCTTCGAGTTCCCGGTTGAAGCCTCCGCTGAGTATGGGAAATCGGCACCAGGTCTTAGGATCGAGATTCTCGTCGTCGAGGTGGAATGAAGGTGCATAACGTTCTCGTTTCCACTGATTTCGCGCAAACATCACGAAGAAGCGTTCAATCCATGCATTTCGTTGCCCTAGGGTCGAGCTCGGAAACTCTTCGGACAACCGGTCTCGGATAGTGGTGGGCGAAAGTCGATCGCGGATCGCCAAGCGCTCGATCCTTTCGAGCACCGGGTAGGGCATCAGATCTTCTTCGTCGGTCTGCCCGCCTTCCGGAGGGCGAAGCTCGGCCGTGGGTGGTTGAACGTTCACCGCGCTTAAGACCGGCAAGGATTCGTATCCCTCAGGCCCGGAATTTTCCATCCAGATGAGCCAACGGCGAAGAAAGTCCTTATCGATCCCCGCCAGAGGTGCTAACCCTCCCGAGGTGTCCCCATCCATGGTGGCATAACCCACCGCCGCCTCTGAACGATTAGAGGTCGACAGAAAAAGGGCGCCAAGAATGTTGGCCAGCATCCAAGGTCCTGGAGCCCGAACTCTGGCCTGGATGTTTTGCATGGCTAGGTCATCGGTGTTCCACTCTAAAGGTCGGCCCAAGGCCTCCTCGACAAGGGCGTGATAACTGGTTACTAGGGGTTGTATGTCCCAATCTAGATGCCGCGATCCGATCGCCTTGGCGAGGGAGCCGGCCGCAGTGCGGGTGGTTGAGCCGCTGTTTTCAGTGGCTTGGTAGACCGTGGTGAGAATTTCACTTAGGGTGTCAGGTAGCCCACCCCAGTACGAGAAGAGTTGGATGAGCTCAGAAGTTTCGAGCTCTTGTCTCAGGCGCACCGCCATCAGTGAGATCAAAACCGCGCAAGCAGCAGAGTCGGCTCCTCCCGATAGAGAGACCACAAACCCGCGAGACCGACTCTTGGCCATGTAGTCTGCCAAGCCCAAGGTTACAGCGCGAGTGAACTCTTCTTCTTTGGCGCTCGGGTCGCTCTCCCAGGAAGGGGGTAAGGTGCTCGGCAATCGAGAGGGGTTTTTCTTGGGTCCATCCCAAGAGACACTCACGATTCCGGTTCGTTTGCCTTCAAGTTGAGGTCTGAAGCTCGATGTTCGACTTCGATAAACCCGATTCGGGGTCAGATCGACGAGCGCGCTACTCAGCGCGTGGCGCTGCAGAAAGAGTCGCGGACCTCGAGCCAGGATCTGTCCTTGGCTGGCCAGCATAGCCCCACCGTCGTAGATCGCTCGTCCGGCTTCGTTGCCCACCAGGTTGCTGTAGACGTAGGCGCATTGGAAAGCGCGAGACCCTTCGATGACAAAACGCTCCCGGATTCGTTGCTTGCCGAAAGCAAAATGGCTGGCACTGGGGTTGAGAATGACGTCGACTCCCTCGCGAGCGGCCCGACCTCCAGGTCTCTCGGCAACCCAGGCGTCTTCGCAGATTTCCAATCCTAGTCGGAGAGGTGAAATCTCATCGGGAGTTTCAAGTTCAAAGAGCAGGTCGCCAAGGGGAATATCACCAAGGGGGGAGGCAAAGTCTACACAGACGCCTGCCGGCCAAGGTTTGAACCACCTAGGTTCGTAGTGTATCCCATCGCCTGCGAGATGCTGCTTGGCCACCAAGCCCAACAGGCGGGAATTTGCCACTATGGCAGAAACGTTGTAAATTGCGCCTTTATACCAAACAGGAAGGCCAAAATTGACCAGCAGATGTCGGCAAGCCGGCAGCAAATTCTGCAGCACCGACCAAGCCAATCTTGAAGTTTGGGGGGCGTGGAAGGCATCCTCGCATCCATAACCGGTTAGGCACAGCTCCGGCAAGCAAAGCACGTCAATTCTACGCTCTTCGGCCTCGGTCAAGATCTGCAAAACCCGTTCGGCGTTTCCGTCCCAATCCAAGGGAGTTTGATTGAGGCACCCGGCCCCTAGGTGCACAAGCATGAGACGTCTTTCTGTCCCTTCTTCTTTGAGCCTGCCCAACCTCGAGGTAGGAATGTTCTTTCCTTCTGAGAAGGCCCGCGGCAATCAACCTCGTAGGAGTCGAGCTATGTCGCTATGCCTTACTCGCTGTACTCGACTGTCCGTCTATGCTTTGGCTGTAGCATGCTGGGCTCTGTGTCTGTCCGCCCCCACCTTGGGACAGACTCGGGACTCCATGCTGCAGTTCGAACTGGGCGATCAGCTGAAAAAGGGAGCGAACCTTTGGAACCAGGGTGACTTGGATGGCTTTTTGGGAGACTATTTGGTCTCCGACGAGTTGACTTTCACTTCAGGTGGAAGGATCTTGAAGGGCTATGACGCTCTCGCTGAACGATACCGAAAGAGCTATGGTGAGACTCCAGAGACAATGGGCCGCCTTTCCTTTTCGGAGATCGAGGTGTGGCGACTCTCTGACGACCGGGCTCTGGTGCTGGGTCGGTGGAAGTTAGATTATCCGAAGACCGAAGGGAAGTCCACCGAAGACGGGGTCTTCACTTTGGTCATGGTCAAGGGAGCTGAGGGGTGGAGAATCCTGCATGACCATACTTCACTTCGCAGCGGGCGTTGAAGCCTTCGCCCGTTCTGCGCGGTTCGGTGCTGGTGTTACAAGCTGTTCATAACGAAAGCTTGCGGATCTGGCACAATGTGGATGAGAAAGAAAACGTTCTAGCTACCTGGGTGGGGAAATTCGTATATTCGCGGTTAGGACTCGCAAGGAGTTATCAATATGTATAAAGTCAACAGTAAAGTCATGCACGCACTTCATGGCCTGGGAACCATTGAGTGCATCGAGCAGAGAACCATTTTGGACTGTGTCTCGACTTTCGCGATCGTCGCCTTCGAAAAGATGCAGGTGATGGTCAATCTTGACAGTCGAAGCAGTTCGATCCGACAGCCCATCTCGGCTGACGAGGTCGAAGATGTGATGAATCACCTGAAGGTTTGCACCCCCGAGCTTCCCAACAACCACAACCAAAGACACAAAACCATCCTTGAGCTGATCAAGAGTGGCGACATTCGCAAGTTGTGCCTGGTAGTGAAAGGGCTCACCGAATTGTCGGAAAAGCGCGCTCTGGCTTCCCGAGACGCCAAAGCTCTGGAGCAGAGTTTGAGACTGATGAGTGAGGAACTCGGTCACGCAGTTGGCTGTGAGCCTGAAGCTCTACTGACCACTCTCACCCAAGCTTGTCTTGAAAAAGAATTGGTCACCGCTTAGTTCCGGACGCCTAGAACGAGGACTCAAACGAGTGAAGGACCAACAAGGTCCTTCACTTGTTTTATGTGATGTTCGTCTTTTTGAGGACCTATCGTCGTTGTCGTACAGTACGGGGAATACAGTCTAGGAGGCTTGAAGCCATAAACGCCGACGAGGACTAGAAGTCAGAGACCATGGAAGCTCCAAACCAGCACGAGCCGAGCCCAATTGAACGCAAGCCACAGGACGATTATTTCGAGAGAATCGTCATTTCGAGCCTGTGGTACGTAAACTTGAGTCTCATACTGCTCTTCGTCGGATATCTTGGCCAAAGGTGGGTTACCTGGAGCGATTGGCGCTGTACCCTCTCGGCATGCTTGCTCTTTGGAGCTCTGCTACTCCTATCGTTTTTGCTGCTGCGAAAGGACTTGTACCCGAGGCTAGGCTCTTTTTGCTACGGCTTGGCCTTGGTTTCGCTCATCCTACTCCTGAGCACTGTCCACGCCTACCTTGGCTTCGAACAGAACTACTCAAACGTGATTCTCCTCCTAATTGTGGGGGTCGGTCTAGTTTTCTTGGAAACCCGGTCGTGCTTGTTGCTGAATGGCTGGATTCTGGCGGTTTGGGCAGGGGCTCAGACTTTCTTGCCTGAGACTCCAACGATTTGGAGTGGGCGCTTGATGGTCGCCATCTCGCCGCTGATCTCTTGGCTCTTTTTGCAGGCCAGGCGATCGATCCTTGGGAACCAACTCGCCGCCGCCGAGCGTCAGAGACGTCGCAAGCGGGAACTCCAGTGGGCCCTGAGAGCCAAAGAACAGCGTCAGGAATGCTTGGAGAATTTGTTGGCAGAGCGCCTTCGGCAAGCTCGTCGGGCTCATGACCAGGCCGAGCAGCATGGTCGGCAAAACCTGGCTCTTAAAGAGCTGGTTGACAAACTGGGAGAGGCGGACCCATTGGGCCGACTAGCGGGAGGAGTAGCCCACGATTTCTGTGGCCTTCTGATGGTTTTTGCCCACAACTTGCAGGAGCTCGAGGAACTCATCGACTCCGACTCCTTCGCCGAGCAGGCAGTCGCCGAGGCCATTGTGGCCACCGAGGAAATGGAAGCTCTCGTCGCGGCCTTGCTCACCTATTGCCGGGAGCAAACCTTGCATTCCGATGTTCTCTTGGTTCAAGATCTCCTGCGTGATTTTGCCGCCGGGATCGGTCACCTGTTTCGTGACCGAGTCGAGCTTCTCATAGAGGCCCCGCAGGCTAAAGTTTATGTTTACGGGGACAGCAGACAACTGTCTCAAGCTCTATTGAATCTGTGCTTAAACGCTCTAGAAGCCATGCCCGAGGGAGGTCGATTGAGGCTCAGGGTGGTGCTCGAGGAGCCCTATTTAAAAGTGTTCATTGAAGACACGGGTAAGGGTTTGGTCACCGGCCTGGATTCTCAGATCTTTGACCCTTTCTTCAGCCAAAAACCCTTTCATCAAGGTCGTGGTTTGGGATTGTCTTTAGTGCAAGGAATCATCAAGAAACACGGTGGTGAAGTGTGGGTCGAGTCTACCGGTCTAGGCGGCACATCCATGGCCTTCTCTCTTCCTATCATCAAAGCGGACAGGACTGGGAGCATACGAAAGGTTCTCTTGCTCGATTACGATTCTGAAAGTGCCCTTTGGCTGGAACAGACGCTCCGGGGTCATGGACTGGCGGTCACCAAATGCGACAACATAGAGGCACTAAATTCCCACCTTGAGCCACATCTCGCCGTGTTGGTCAACGCCACTCTCTTGGGCTTGGCCGAGCGGAACAAGGTTTTGGACCTCTCGAGGACTAGGGCCGGGTTAGAGCGGTGGGTGGTGATCGATGAATCTAGCGGGGCCGGTTCCACTTGGCTTCAGGGACATAGAACTTTGTCCCCCCCTTTGACCCCGGAGTTGCTCTTGGAAGCGGTGGCAGGCGAGTGACTAGGACGCCCAACCAAACCCTTTCGAGCTATCTAGACCAACAGGTTCACGAGCAACTTCGGACTTGGACATGGGCTGCAGTTCTGATCTATTTACTTTTTTGTCTCCTAGAGCCGTGGGTGGTGGAGCCTGAACATCTTGGGTTGACCATCTTTCTCAGGCTCATGAGCTTCGGGTTGGTGCTTTCGGTGGCCCTTCGGTGGGAACTCCAACCTATTCCAGTGCACCGAACTCACCATTTTGCCTGCATCTTGACGGCCTTGGTTTTTACGTTTGCGGCGACAGAGTATTGGGTTCTCCAGGATGTGTACTTTGACCTCAGCGTGCAGTTGCTTAGTTGCTGCCTATGTCTGACCTGGCTTCGCCCGCGTTGGGTAGCGTTGGGACTTCCTTTCTTGCTTGGAGCCTGGTTGGCGGTGAGAGTTCCCGGGGCATTCGGATGGCCTACTTGGGACGAAGGGTTACTCATGCTAGCAGCACTAACCATCGCTGTGCCCAGTTACCTTTTGCGCTACCGAGTCTCGGTTGAGCAGTGGAGCCTTCAAGTTGAAGAACTGACCCAGCAACATGATTTGAATGAGGCGCTCAGTCATCTGGCGAGCATCGAAGAGCGCCTGGAGGCCGAAATGGAGCTTAGAGCTCAGGGCCTGGCTAGAGCCATAGAAGGATTGGCTACAGCGCGCTCTGAGGAATCTGAACTCCATCAGAGCTTGCTCCGGGCCAATCGGCTGCAAGCTTTAGGGAGATTGTCCACCAGCCTGGCCCATCGCTTGAACAATCTTACCACGGTGGTGGTGGGCAGCCTGGATTGCCTGGGGGAGGCATTGCAGAAGCCCGATTGTCAAATCCTGGTTTCGGAGATCAAGGCGGCTGCGGCTCAAGGGGCCTCCCTGACTTCTAAGCTCTTGTCGTTGACCGCTCGTCAGAATCTCAATATGCAGGTTCTAACGCTAGAGGAGCTGCTGACCGACCGATTGCCGTTGCTGGCACACTTGGTCTCTCCTGGCGTCGGTTGGGATGTGAAGCTTCGCGACTCAGATGCTCGAATCGAGGTCGACCCCGAAGCATGGATGCAGGTCATGTCCAACCTGATTCGCAACGCCGACCAAGCTAATTCAGGCACTGGGGAGATCGAGTTTCGGGTTGAGAGAGTGGACGATCAGGTCAGCTTTACCGTCTTAGATCAAGGACCGGGCATCCCCCCCGAATTGCGAACACGAGTCTTCGAGCCCTTCTTTTCTACCCGCACCTCAGAGGGGGGCACCGGGCTTGGGTTGTCCATCGTCTTCGGCTTGGTCGAGCAGATGAACGCCCGGGTGGACCACAAAAACCGTCCACAAGGGGGAAGCCTTTTTGTGGTCAGCTTTCCCCTCTGGTCTGACCAGGGAGCTGCTTCGAAGCAAGGGGGGGTATAGAGGTGCTCACTCAGGGCCGACGTACTCTTGGAACAGGGACGTTTCATGCTTGAGTTAAATTTTAGAGAGCGCACTCCAGAGCAAGAGTATCTGGACCGCGTGGTCATAAGAGCTTTGGAGCCACTCACGATGTCGGTGGTGGGGATCTACTTTTTATATCTCCTGGTTCGGATGATCACTTGGCAGGGTGCCGATTTGGCCATCTCTGCCGCCTCGCTGCTCGGCGCCGTCGCTGCCCTGTGCCTTTTGCGTTTTAAATCCTCTGCTTTACAGCGGAGGTTCAAAGGTCTCACAGTGCCCGTCTTTGCCCCACTGATGGCCCTGGTGCTGGTTGGCAACACCGCCTTCCACACTCTCCTCGGCTTGGAATCCATCTTGACCAACGTGGTGGTCCTGGTTCTCCTGGGGGCTGGACTCTTACTCTTGGATTGGCTGTCCTTTGCGGCGGTGAGCGTGGTGGTTCTGACGGTCTGGGGCTTGGTGCAACCCCTTCTAGAGGAGCCGGCATTCGATCGCGGTCAACTGCTCTTACTGGCTGTGGCTCTCTTGATTTCGGGGATCTTTTGCTGGTTGCGCCGACGCACCTTTCAGCGGCAGTTTCAGCTCCTTGAACGGCAGCTAGTCCGCAAAAGGGAACTGGCCTGGCTGCTGGATTCTCGGGAAGCCTATCGGCAAGAGTTGGAAGAGCTGCTAGCCGAGCGAACGTGTTTGGTGGAAAAGACTCGATCGGAGATCGACCGCAGCGACCATCAAGCCGACGCCCTAAGGAAGGTTTCCACTAGAGCTGAAGGGACCGACCTCTTGAGCCTGGTGGCCCACAGAGTGTCTGAGATATTCACCCAGCAGGCCTTCGTTATTAGGGAAAATCTTAAGGTTTTGCGCCAAGAGGCCTTCCTGGAACCGTTCTCTGAGGAAACCCTGTACGAAGCTGAGAACGCCGTTGGGAAGATCGAGGACCTATTTGGGAACCTGAACCTTTACGCCGAAGACCAGCCCTTGAGTCAAGAACGCATATCGCTCCACACGTTCTTGACTCGCTTTGCCACCTGGTTTTCCCAAATGTGTCCCGAGACGGTGATTTTCGAGCTGCAGCAAGAAAGCGAAGACTTATGGGTTCAAGCAGACACCTCGCGCTTGACCCAAGCTCTGCTGAATCTATGCCTGAACTCGGTGGAGGCCATGCCGCATGGGGGGAACCTGAGCATCAAAGCCCGCTCCGACGAAGGATGGATACTGTTGGAGGTCACCGACACCGGCTGGGGTATCCCCATAGACGATTGGGAAGAGATTTTCAACCCATTCTGCACGACTCATCCGCAGTATCAAGGTCGAGGTTTAGGGCTCTCGGTGGCTCGAGGCATAGTGCGGCAACACGGGGGGGAGTTGAAGGTGGCTCGTTCGAGCCCCGGAGGGACCACCATGCTCTTGACCTTGCCGAGTCGCGCGCCCTTAGAGACTGGTGAGACCGGCCTATCGAGGTCAGCCCTGGTATTGGAGCAGAACCCTGAGGAGTGGGCTTTCCTTTATCGATGCCTGAAAGACTTGGGATTCACAGTGGTACGCCTGGAGTCGCTGGACCAACTTCCCTCTGTGGGCCAAAAACAACGTTTACTCCTGGTGGATCTGAACTCTTTGAGCGGCGACGACATATCGGACTTGCAGGCGCTGGAAGACCGCTTGCGCAGCCAGGGATTTGTGGTGATCGGAACCACCACAGGGGTCGAGGGTGAGCACCCTAGGCTGTCGGGGAGCTTTCAGAGAGTGCTTCCCAAGCCCTTCAGCTTGGCGGCCGTCCGGCGAGCGGTGGCTGAGTTCGTATGAGAGCCGCCCAAAAAACTTTGGACGACTTCTTCACCGCTCAGATGGCTGGACTTATCCAGGTTTGGGTCTTGGCTGCCTGCTCCATTCATTTCGTATATCTGTTGATCGAACCCTGGTTTTTTGATGGGGGTTACCTGCCTGGCTACCTCCTGCTCCGTTCCGTCGCTTTCTTGGGGAGTTTGTTCTTGGGTTGGTGGACTCTACTGAGAGCCGGAGAATCTCTGGGTCCCGGTGGCAAGGGTGTCCTTTGGAGCCTATGGATGCTCCTGATAGTACTCGGAGAAGGAGTCGTTTTTAACCATCCCAATTTCGATTACTCGACCCAGTTCCTGATTTTCTCTCTATCTCTGTTTTGGTTGCGCTGGACCTGGCTGTTGGTGTCCCTAGGCTGCGCCTTCGGGTCTTGGTTGGCCGTCAGGCTCTGGTGGTACTCACCTCCCCTGGACACCGACCATGCTCTGTTGATGGTTGGTTGCCTGATCCTGGGACTCCAGGCAGCGGCTCTTAGGAGGCGTATTCTCACCTCTCAATGGGAGTTGCTGCAGCGCGAATATGACGAGCAGAGGCAGCTGAAGCAGGCCTTGGTCGAGGTCGAGGAGATCAAGGGCCGATTGAGTCAGGAGATGGCTGGCCGACGACGGGAGCTGGTGGTGGCTGTAGAGAAATTAGTGGGGCTGAAGCAGCAGCAAAAAGACCTCCATCAGCGACTGCTGCAAACCAATCGGCTGCAAGCCCTAGGACGCTTGTCGGCGGGGCTCGCTCATCGCTTGAACAATCTGTTGATGGTGATTTTGGGGAGTTTGGACACCCTCCCCACCTCGCTTGCCTCGGGGCCCACCGCTGAGCCCCTTGCCATCATCCGTAAGGCGGTGGACCGGGGCGCTGCTCTCAATCAGAAATTGCTGTCCTTGTCGGCCCAACAGCTCGTCCACCCGGAGAGGATTCGAGTTTCAGACCTTGTTGAGAGGGCCCGCACCGAGCTTCAGCAAAACTTGGTTTTAGGCTCAAGCTGGAAGGAATCGATTCGGATAGAGGAAGAGCTTCGGGTCAGGCTCGACATCGAAGCCTGGATCGAGATCATGGCCAATTTGGTCAGCAACGCCGATCGGGCCCAGGGTGGCCAAGGTGAGGTGCAGTTGCAGATTGTGCTTCGGGGATCAGAAGTGGCCTTTTCCGTCTCCGATTACGGGCCGGGAGTTCCCCAAGAACTGCAGACCAGGATTTTCGAACCCTTCTTCACCACCACCCCTGAACTGGGGAACACCGGCCTAGGCCTCTCCCTGGTGCTGGGTTTGACCGATCAGATGGGCGGGCGGGTGGAGCAGACCTCCGACAACCATGGGGCCACCTTTTCGGTGGTCTTTCCGGTGGCTTAGGGGGACGAACCAAGGGAACCGGTCCTCGCAGCCACATTTGGAAGCAGAACACAGAAGGGTCAAGGGGCCACAATTTTGCATCTGGCCTGCCAGTCGTAACTGGCCAGAAGTTGGGCCGGTTCGGTGTTCAATCTTTTGGGGTCTGTTTGAATGCCGACCCGCCCGAGATCCAGTCGATCCGCGTCCCAGCAGGCTCCTATAGTGGGGTCGCTGGAGTAGAGGACGTCGGTGTGGTCGGCGCAGGCCTGAAACAGCAGTTGGAAGGATTCGTCGTTCAAGGGAAGGCGATCTCTGAGTTCTCGGGCTCTTTCAGCCCCCCGGAGTCCGTGGTCCGGATCGTGACTGTCGGTGAGACGTCGGCAGTCGTGAAACAAGGCGAACAATCGGACCACATGGATCTCTGCGCCGGTTCTTTCAGCGATAAAGAGTCCAAAAGCCTCCACTCTTTTCCAATGGCTGGGTCCGTGGCAAGAGTGGTCTCCTAACAAAAAATCCGATTTGAGCTGCAACTCGATATCGGACAGGAGGTCCTGGCTTGCCAGCGACATCTTGTTCGCGAAGGGCCAAAACATTTTCTAAGTATATCGCTTTTTTGTTCCCGTCTCGATAGAATGGGCGGCAAGAGAGCAACGGCTCCAAGAGAGGACCTTTTTTGGCTTCCAAAGTTAGAGTTGATCGAGAACTTCTTGCCCGAGGACTCGCCGAGAGTCGCGAGAAGGCCCAGATTCTAGTGATGGCCGGGCATGTATTTGCCGACGGTCAACCGGTGATCAAGCCGGCTACCATGATCTCCCCTTCAGCTGAACTCGAAGTTCGTGGGCAGGCTTGTCCCTACGTTTCTCGTGGTGGCTGGAAGCTGGAGGCCGCCCTCGATGGCTTTGGTCTCTCGGTTCAAGGCTTGCGCTGTCTCGATTTGGGTGCCAGCACAGGGGGCTTCACCGACCTCCTACTGCAGCGGGGAGCCCACCGCGTGACTGCGGTCGATGTGGGTAAGGGGCAACTCCATTGGAAACTGCGCAACGATCCGCGAGTTGAAGTTAGAGAAAAGACCAATGCCCGCTATCTGAGCCCGAAGGATTTTCAATCTCCCTTTGATTTTCTCTCCGGAGACCTTTCCTTTATCGGTCTGGGCCTGATTCTGCCGGCCGCCTTTTCCCTTGCCGGGCCTGAGGCCCAGGCTGTCTTCTTGATCAAACCTCAATTCGAGGCCGGGCGACATCAGGTCAGCAAAGGAGGGGTGGTGAGGGATCTGGCGGTCCATCGCGAAGTTCTCTTGAAGGTTATGCGGGACACCTATGGGCCGAGCGACTTTTGCCCGGCTGGGCTACTACCCAGTCCCATTAGGGGTCCGGCCGGCAATGTCGAGTATCTGGTTCACTTTCGAAGACAGCTTGAACCGGGAACGTTTGATGTTCAGACGGCTGTGGAAAGGGCTCTAGAAGAGGTAGAGGCTCAGTCTAGCCGGTGATCGAGACACTATGGGCCCGCGGAGCGCGGCCTCGGAGGGAGCAGCAGTTTTGAGCCAAGAGGCGAGAATAGGTCTCATGACCATAGCTCTGGTTTGCATGGCCTACTTAGCAAACAGCTTCCGGGAGTCGGATTTTTTGCGCTCCCATCGTCAATTCGACTTGCTGTTCACTCAAGTTCACGGCCTCCGGGTAGGAGATCCGGTCACCATCGGCGGCGTTCCTTCTGGTCGAGTGCTGGATATCGATTTTGCTGCCAGCGATGTGCAGCAGGCCTTGCAGCCCCTCACCGGGGGGATCCCGCTGATCAGGGCACGGGTTGAACTCGACGGTCGGACCATCCCGAAAGAGTCAACCTACACCGTCCACACCGACCTCAACGGTCGGCGATGGTTGGACATCACCGTCTCTCCCAGCGACGAAGTGATCGGCCCCGACGAGAATTTTTTTGCCGAGACCAGTTCCTCCCAGGAAGACCAACTGCAAATCACCTTGCGCACCTTCACCGAGCTGACCTCGGACACTCAGGACCTCAGAGATGAGTTGACCGACCCTCAGTTTCGATTGCAAACCAAGGATGCGGCCTCGAATCTTCGGTTCTACAGTCGAGAATTGGCAGCAGCCAGTGCCCAGGCTCCCGAATATCTGGACTCTTTGAAGGAGCAGATCGATAAGCAGGAGACCTTGTTGTACGCCAAAATGGCGGACTTCAGCGAGAAAACCGCCGAGATTTCTGCTCGAATGCGAGAGATGACGCCTCAGATGTCCGAGAATCTAAGAGGGTGGACTCAGCGCTTGGAGCGGCAGCGAGAGCAACTCACGACCACTCTAGAAATGGCGGTTCTCCGAACCGAAGAGTACCGCGATCTAGTCGATCGGGTCATGGAGCAACAACTCAGCGAAGATGCTCTCAAGAAGCTCATCGTGGAGTTGCGAAGTTGGTCTCGCAAACTCGAAGAGTATCGGCTGTTAGCCGAGGATTTGCACACTCTCACCAGTGATCCTCAAGTTCAGCAAGAACTGAAAAGTCTGGTGGGCTACTTGCTAGAGCGCAGCCAGGAGCTTCGAGACCGAATAGAGTCTCTGGAGCGATTGGTTGACTTGAACCCCTGGCTTGGTGGGGCTACCTCTCGCCCGAGAGTGGCACCGGCGGAGGACCAGGACCCCGAGCCAGAAGAAGGCGAGCAAGAATCTCTCAAAGAGCCCGAGGGTGAGGCTTCCACCCGGTGAAGCGCACCCTGCTTGAACGGTTTCTTCTTTTAGCCTCCCATTTGGCACGCCGTTTCTCCGCCTTGGTTTTGCTCGTAAGCTTGGTGGCTTTCGTCGGCAGCCTTTACCTAGCTGCTGAACACTTGGATTTTCGCACCGATCGCAGCGACCTGATCAGCTCCAAGGATGCCCTCTATGAAGTTCAAGAGCGTTACCTTAAGGAGTTCCCCGAATCCGACGACGTGGTGGTCCTGGTGGGTGGTGGGGAGGCCCTCAGGCGTCAGGCCTATGTGGACCTTCTGGCTTCGCTCTTGGACGAGCATCCTGAGACGTTCCACGCGGTCTTCCCTCGTTTGGAGATGCCGTTCTTGATCAATCAGGCTTTGCAGTTTCTCGATGAAGAGGAGCTTAAGGCCCTGGTGGATTCCGTGGAGGAGGCCAAACCGTTCTTGAAACGGCTGTCCTCCTCGGAAGGTTTTGGCGGACTGCTCGCTACCATGCAATCTCCTTCGGGAACCGCTGGGACCGGTTTGGACGAACTGGCCGGCATGCTGCCCATGCTGATCGACATTATCGAGGAGCTAAGACGAGCGGTGGACTCTCGAGGTCGAGCCGATTATCGCTCCCCCTGGGGGAGTTTGTTCTTCTCCGAAGGAGAGTCGGAATTAGCCCAGGCGAGCAGCGGAGAGTTCACCGATGCCGTCTTCTATCATACGTTGCAAGACGGACGGGTTCATCTGCTCCTGTTGCGATTGGCCGACAACAGCCCTGAAAGCATACACTTGCTCAGAAAACTGGTGCTGAAAGCCGGGAAGGCCTTTCCTGAACTGTCGGTGGGTCTGACCGGAGAAATGATCCTCGAGCATGATGAGATGGTCAGTTCGGAAAGAGACTCTCACCGCTCGGCGGTTCTGTCTCTTCTCTTGGTTGGACTGCTCTTTGCCATCGCCTTCCGGCAGACCTTGCGTCCCCTGGCTGCCATCTTTTGCTTGGCCTTAGGAGTAGGCTGGACTTTGGGCTACACCACCCTGGTGGTGGGCCATCTGAACCTGCTCACCATATCCTTTGCCACTATACTCATTGGATTGGGGATCGATTTCGGCATTCACCTTCTGTTTCGATATGAGGAGGAGTTTGCCAAGTGGGGTGAGACCGACCGAGCCTTGGATGAGGCTTTGCTAGGCACCGGCTCGGATATCACCGTGGGGGCTGTCTCCACCGCCACGGCCTTCTGGGCCGTAGGATTCACCGACTTCAAAGGCGTCTCGGAGATCGGGGTGATCGCCGGTGGAGGCGTCATTCTTTGTCTCATCTCGACTCTCTTGGTCCTTCCAGCCCTGATTGCAGCTATGGATCGCAAACGCACGGCCGGGTCGCAAACCGGTATCTCCATGGGAAGCCGAATCTTTTTGGCTCGGGCTGAACGAAAGATGATCAGCAAGGCCCCCTACACCCTAGTAGGACTCCTCCTGTTCCTCATTTTTGCTGCGCCTACTGTCCTAGGAGTGGGCTTCGACTACAACCTGCTTCGCCTTCAAGATCCGAGCCTCGATTCGGTCATGACCGAACTCGAGCTCATCGATCGTGGGGGGAAAACAGTGCTCTTTTCGGTTGCCCTAGCGGACGACATCGAGCACGCGCGAGTGCTCAAGGAGCGCTTCGAGCAACTCGAATCAGTAGGTCGAGTGGAGTCGGTCAGCGAGCTGTTTCCTCCTCGCACCGAAGCCAAGGTGCAAGAACTGCGCCGATTGCAAGCCTTGATGGCCGATCTCGAGCCACCGGACCCCACTCGGTCGGTTCTCCACAGCATGAGGGGTGCAGACCTAAAGCGACTTGGAGAAGGTTTCCTTGCGCTGCAAGAGATGTTCGAGGCCCAGAAGTCCGGACTCATGGCCCGAGGAACTCCAGAGATTCAAGAGAATTTGTCAGCTTTTGAGGATCAGCTCGAACGTTTGTTCGGGGAGCTTTCGGGGCTTGGGCCCGGCCCAATCGAGGATGGTCTGACCACCTTTGGGACCAATTTTCTGAGTGATTTGGCAAGTGTCCTAGCTTTTCTCAAAGCCCAAGATCCCAATCACGATCTTCAGCTTTCGGACCTTCCGGAGAATCTCTTGATCCGTTCCGTGGGAACCACCGGAAAGCTGGTTGTGCGAATCTATCCGGAAGAGAATGTCTGGGAGCGCGAAGCGCTGGACCACTTCGTGAGCGAAGTCCGGGCCGCCGATCCCCAGGTTGTGGGAGCGCCGGTCATGATTTGGCACCACACCAGCGTCCTCAAGGAGGCCTTCGAGACCTCGGGTTTGTATGCGCTGGTCGCGGTGAGCCTTATGTTGTTGCTGTATTTTCGCTCCATCAAGTGGGCGCTCTTGGCGTTGCTTCCCCTGGGACTCGGAATTTTTATCATGCTGTTCGCCATGGGCTTGACTGGGGTCTCGTTCAACCCAGCCAATTTCATGGGGCTTCCACTTTTGCTGGGGATCGGCTTGGACTTCGGGATCCACGTGTTGCATCGAGTTAAGCAAGAGCGCACCGTCACCGTTTTCAACCATTCCACCGGGCCGGCTACGGCGCTGTCGGCTTTGACGACCATGTGCGGTTTCGGCACCTTGGCCCTCGGGGGGCATCAAGGCATCAGCAGTCTCGGATTCATCCTGGCGGTGGGGGTTGGAGGAATCATGTTTTCTGCCCTGGTGATCTTGCCGGCTTTTCTTAAGGTATGGTCTCCCTTCGAAAAGGACCTTAAGGAGCAATCCGAGCAGGCTACCGAAACCGAGGCGCAGAGCGAACAGATCTCGGCCTAAGGCGAATAAAACGGCAAGAGGTCTTTGGCTTCGTAGAGAGCGTGAACCACGTCTTCTGAGAAGTGACCTCCGATCTGCTCGCTCAGCAGAGCAAGGGCTTGTTCTTGGGACACCGCCGGGTCGTAGCTTCGGTGGGTGACTAAGTGATCGTAGTAGTCGGCCACCCCTCCCAACTGGGCCAAGAAGGGTATTTCGTCTCCTTCTAAGCCCTGGGGAAAGCCCGAGCCGTCCCACTTTTCGTGGTGGTGCAAGATGATGGGGTGCACCGGCCATTTGGAAGGGGTGAGGTGAGGGTTGAGA
>JBJHCR010000111.1:0-17077 GCA_050486105.1 Vulcanimicrobiota bacterium | reverse complement strand
GGACATAGTGTTGACCGGCGGGGGAGACAAGGTCGTGACCCCGGTTGCTCAACAGGTCCCGGTCTTTTTGCTCGACGCTTTCTTTGTGCCGACCAACGTGGCTGGGTCGGAGTCCGCCCTAGACGTGGTGGAACTACCCGTGGGTGGAACGGGGCAGGTGTTTTTGCTGGCCGCGTTCTCTAACGGTGATTTGGTCCCGCTGGGGAACCTTGCGACCTACTCTCTCGACAGCTCTGATCCCGACGCATCCAACATTTTGGAAGTCGGAGAGTTTGGGCAACTGCGCGGGCTTTCTGAAGGAGAAACGACTCTGGTCGCTCAGTACGCCGGACAGACCTTCACTATTCAAGTGATCGTGGGAGGCTCAACCTCTAATTTGCCGCCGGTAGACGAGAATAACGGTGACGAATCCGAGCCCCCTGATGACGAAAATGGCGAAGAAGACGACGACAACGAAGATAACGAAGACGAAGACGACGAAGACAACGACGATAGCGAAGACGACGAAGACGACGAAGAGAGCGAAGACTAAGGTAGACTTCGGTCGGCCGCTTGAACGGCGGGCTGAAGGTAGAGCGCCTCACGCGCGGGTCCGCCCCCAAGGGGAAGACGAGTGAAGTCGACCTCAGGGGGGAAACGGGCGGTCCTCGGTTCCCATGAAACCGGCACTTTAGGCCTTGCTGGCTTCGGCAAAGACTGGCCTGATAGAAGTCCGACCTCTATCAGGCCAGTCTGCCCTTTATGCACTTTCTGTTTCAAGATTTGAGCCTTAGAGTGCGCCTTGACCAAGTCGGAATTTTTCGGAGGTATGAAATGACATTTCGGTCTAAACTGAGCGCTCTTGTGCTCACCTTGTTCTCGCTTTGTGTCCTGGGCTGTGGCTCTTCGACAGAAAGCTTCGTGGCTACCGGAGGAGACGGCGGCGCGCTGGCGACCAGCAACCTGACGTTCAACTTCGTCACCGCCCAGGCGGCCTTCCCGGTGGATGCCGGCACGGTTCGATTGAGGTTTGAGTTCTTCGAGAACGCCGGAGCCTTGGGAGAGCCCCTGATCCGGCAGACGCTTCCTTTCGAAAGCACCGTAACCATCTCGAACGTGCCCGTCTCGGTGCAGTCGTTTCGAATCACCAGCCTGGGAGCGGGGAACGTTCCCTTGGCGACCATCACTCAGGACATAGTGTTGACCGGCGGGGGAGACAAGATTGTGACCCCGGTTGCTCAACCGGTCGCGGTCTTTCTGCTCGACGCTTTCTTTGTGCCGACCAACGTGGCTGGGTCGGAGTCCGCCCTAGACGTGGTCGAACTACCCGTGGGAGGAACGGGGCAGGTGTTTTTACTGGCCGCGTTCTCTAACGGTGATCTGGTCCCGCTAGGGAACCTTGCGACCTACTCTCTCGACGGCTCTGATCCCGACGCGTCCAATATTTTGGAAGTCGGAGAGTTTGGGCAACTGCGCGGACTTTCTGAAGGAGAAACAACTCTGGTCGCTCAGTACGCCGGACAGACCTTCACTATTCAAGTGATCGTGGGAGGCACCACCTCCAACTTGCCGGATGATGGAGGCAACGGTAATGGAGGCGGGATCACCGGCACCGCCATCATTAGTTGTGAACGCAACGGCGGGTTTGTCTACCGTAAAGACATTTTCGCCTTCGCACCCACTGCCGAGTCTGACCAACTGCAAACCACCTTCGACATTTTGTCGCCCTCAGGCTTTCCGACGCTGGACACCACCAACAACAGGGTCATCTGGCCCAGCAGCTTCGGGCTCAACATCATGGATGCTCAGACCTTGGGCCACGTGCTGGGATCTCCGATTCAAACCGGTGTGGCCGGCGACGATATTGGCACTATTGACCCGGATTTCCCCAGGCTCAACGCCATGGCTTTCGACCCCAATCGCAATCGAGTGTATGGGGTTGGCAGCAACGGTTTGGTGGTCTTCGAGGCCGCCACCATGTCCCAGGTCCCTGGTTCTCCGTTTCCCGTGATCACCAACAACACTGGCGCCTTTGCGGTGGCCTACGATAATGAGCGTGGCCTCATCTGGATCACCACCACCGAACAGAGCGGAGTTTCCGGAGACAACGGAGTTATCACCGCTTTTGATGCTGACACTCTGACCCGAGTCACCGGGCTTCCGGACGGCGACGGGGAGTATATCAATTTGCAAACCAACTCCGTCAAAGGGCAGATGGTTTTCGACTCGACCAACGACCGCGTTTACGTGGGTGGCGACACTGTGTTCAGCGCCGTGGATTGCGTAGATAGAACTCTGGTGGAGGGTTCACCTTTCAACCGGCCTGGTGGTCGCGACACTTCGGTGGGTGCAGGTCTACTCTACGTCCCTAGTCAGAACCGGCTCTATTTGGCCAACTTCCAGGACAATAACGTGGACATTCTCGACGCCACCTCTCTCGAGGCGGTGGAGGGATCACCGGTGGCCACCCTAGGGAACAGCCCTGCGGGACTGGCCTTCGACCCGGGAACGAACCGATTGTTCGTCACCCACTTCAACGTCGGAGGTATTTCCTTCATCGATACCAACACCAACACCTTGATTACCGGAAGTCCCTTCTTCAAAGGCGGGCCGGATGGCAATCAAGCGTACGAGTTCGGAATCCTGACTCGACCCTAAGATTCCACGGGCAAACCAAAAAAGAGACGGACCGTCGGCGGTCCGTCTCTTTTTTGGTTCACCCAGCGCAGCCGGCAAACCCGGACTGTTGACTTGTCAGGTCGCCCCTATCTGTAGGAAGGAGTCAGGAGTCGCCACCGGGGTCCCCAGGGAGGGCCTCCTAGTACAGTCCTCTCCAGACTTGGCCTACATTAATCTGGTGTCGATGTGATGGCTCCGGGGTTAGGCGGAACAGCGAGTCCGACCAAGCTTCTATGAAGTCGATCGGTCTGCTTGAGCTTGGTGATGCCTTCGGCCGTCAGGGCTCCGGTGGGCCTTCGAATAGCTCGCTCGATGACTTAAGGTGAAGCGAAAGCATTGCCACTAGGTTTCAGGCAGGAACTCTGGGAGAACTGCCTAAACCATTGGGCCTTAGTAGAGACGTACTTACTTTGCGTCCACATTTTGGAGGAGAAGGATTTTGAGATTTCAACAGCTTTTAGATCCACGCTTCCTGAAAACAGCCTACAGACCCCTGAGCGGTCTGCTTTTTGCATTCCTGGTCGCCTTTTTGGTGTCCGGGTGTGGGGGTTCTTCAGGGCGGGACAGTTATGTAGCCAATCCCGGCGGCGGTAGTGGCGATCCAGCCCTAGCTAACGGCCGGGTCACTTACAACTTTGTTAAGGCGCAGGCCGACCCGATCGTGGTCCCGCAAACCACGCAAAGTATACGTTTTCAATTTTATACCGGTTTCAATGGTACCGGAAATTTGGTGAAGCAAGAGGTCGAGCCTTTTGCGGCTCAGATCACCATCGAAAATGTCCCGACAAACGTCAGGTCTTCGGTGGTCACCGCAATTGACGAAGATGGCTTTCCGATCTTTGCTTTCACCTCCGACTTTCAAGTGTTTGAAGGCCAAACGACCACCGTCGGCCTAGCCGATGGGACCGGAGAGTTAGTGAACTTGGTGGGTCTTAGGACCAGCCCCCTCAGTCTCTCGCTTGGTCTAAACGGGGCCGTAGTTTTGGAAGTGCTGGCAGAGTTCTCCAATGGAGATCTCGTTCCGCTGAGTGGAAACACTCTGGCTGAAGCAAGCTTCAGCACCAGCGATGACTCGGTTGCTACCGTTTCGAACGAAGGCCTGGTTTCTGCGGCTCTGCCCGGCAGTGCCTTCATCTTGGCGGAGTTCCGAGGCTTCGACATCGCAGTCCCGGTAGTGGTCAGCGTGGGTGGTGGACCCGGACCAGTGGTCGAGAGTCTGACCGTTACTCCCACCGAAGTCACCTTGCCCGTGGGGACCGCCTCAGAGCCACTGGCCTTCACTGTGGAATTTGAGAATGGCATCACCCAACCGGTGACCATGTCCCAGGGGATCACCTTTTCCTCGACCATCGCCGGGGTAACGGTGAACGAAAACGCCCAGATCGTCGTTGGCAACGAAACTCTGAGTCCGGCGACCGGGACCGTAACCTTCACCTTTTCCGGGCGCCAAGCTCAGGTACAAGTTCAGGTGCTCGATGCCGTTCTTCAAGAGATTTCCGTAACTCCGCCAAGTGCGAGTTTGCCCTTCGGTGGGTTCGAGCAAGACCTCGCGGTCATGGGAACGTTCAGCAACGGACTCCAAGTGGAGATCGCCAATGAGAACCTAACCTTTACCGAGAGTTCCCCCAACTTCACCGTGAGCCCCGGCGGTCTCATTACGACTTCGAGTTCGGGGACGGCTGGGACCGCTAATGTGACCGTGGAAGCGAACGTTGGAGACGTCACTTTGTCCCAACAGGTCCCTGTAACCGTGGGCACGGTGGTGGTCGAAAGTTTGGCCGCTACACCCGCCGGCCCGCCGGCGACCAATATGAGCCCCGGAGAGTTCATAGAGTTCACCGTTCAGGCCACTCTCAGTGACAATCAGGTTTTCGACGTCACCAACTTCCAGGCGCTGCAATTGTCCACCACCGGCACAGCCGTAGTGGTCAACCAGAACCGAGCGGTCGCCGTTCAAGTGGGGACCTCAAACCTGACCTTCAGCATGCCGGGAACCGGCGCCGGTGGCTCCAATGTGACCACCCAAGTGACGATCAACGTCACCGAGGTGCTCTTGGAGTCGGTGGTCTACATTTATGCCGGCAACCCGTTCCAGGACAACCAGTTGAACCTTCCTCGAGGCTATGTCGGGGTGTTCGAGATTCTCGGGACCTTCACCAACGGCTCTCAAAGACTCCTGAGGCCCGACGAATACGAGGTTGTCAAACTCAATACCGGAGCCATCAGACCCGATGCGCTTCAATTGTTCAACAACGACTATGAACTCCCAACACTTGCCGGTCGATACACCGACCTATTACCCAGAGATCCCGCGACTCAGGACACGGCATTGCAGGTCGCTGACGACATGCTGGGCTTCCGCAGAGTGATCGATCCAGGCGAACTCAACTCCAACGCAGCAAGAGTGGTCACCCGAGACACTTTCAGGGCGGTCGTGGCTGACTGGAGACGGGGAGGCGTGGATCCCATTGCCGGCGTCGCTGATTTAGATTTCGAAGATCCCAACATCACCGGTGACGAAGGGGATTCCAGCCTGACGAACGCTTCGTTCCGCTCTCCCAACTCCACCGACAACTTCGAGCTTCTGATCAGTCCGGCCCTCACGGCAACCCCCGGACAGTTCGACCGCACCAACATCTCCATCACCGTGACCGACCCTTCAACGGTTTCCATCACGAGTGTAGCATTCAAAAACTATCCTGAGGAGAACAACGTTGCGGTTGGCAATCCCCGGGAGATCGAAGTGCGGGCAAACTTCGCAGCGGTCAACAGTATTGGTCAGGGAAGCGTCAGCGATGCGGACCCCGGTTCTATGGAACCGTTGGTTGCTGCGCAAAACAACTTCCGGCTGGCCGAAGCCAATATCCGCTTCGACATCACGAGCACCCTCCCCGACAACGAGCGCATCATTCATATTCCCACTCTGGTGGGCTACCCGACCCTCGCTCGATTGGCCCCGGTCGATGTGGCCACCGTAACGGTGACCCCTTCTCCCGTCGGCGGAATCGCGGCGCGACCTTTCGTGGCGACCGAACCGCAGCACACCCTGGGTCCAGCTCCGAATGATGTGATCACAGCGCCCTTGACCTACACCCCAGGAACCTACGAGATGATCAACAGTCTGTTCGGACCGACCGGGTCCGTCACGTTCCAAGAACCGTCGCTCGTTAGGAACCCGATCTTTGATCCCGGCCCTCCTGTTGCCGGTGCCAGCCTCAATCCCGTGAATCGGAACGCCTTTCAACCGCCGGATAACATGACCATAGGTTCGGTGTTGGCACCCCAAAACGGCTCCTTTGCCTTCACCATTCCGACCCTCTTCACCCTCGACCCCATCGATGAGGGTGGTCCGGTGCAGATTCAAGTAGGGGCGTCTCAGGAATTCCGGACTCTGGTCCAGTTCCAAGAGGACGGACCGGTGGTCGATCGTTCGCTCGACTACCTCCCACGTTTGGTCGGCACCCCGACTTCGGTTATCGGACAAGCGGTTCTGGCCACCGGCAGACTGTTCGTCAGCGGTATCAACAGCAACGAGCCGAACGCTACCGTGCGGGCGACCGACGCTACCGGAAACGAGATCGTGCCTCAAGGGACCTTCACGGACTCCCTTGGAAACACTGGAGCAGCTAGGGCTCAGGTTGAGATCGAGGTTACTCCAGCACCATAGTGCCTACCGAATTGAGCTGGAAACCTAGTTTTCGGCTCAGGGAATAGAAACCAAAGGTCCCTCGCGTTCGCGCGGGGGACTTTTGGCTTTCAGGGACCTCGCTCAGAGAGGCCCGCATTTGAGATCCTCGGCTGAAACCCTCAGTTGAAAGCTTATGGCCCTGTTGCTCCGGTTGGGACGGCTCTGGGGTGATGGGTGGGCCCATTCGAGCTCCTTCGGTCTATCCATAATGTTCGGACAGGGCAGCAGGCCCAAAACCGTTCGGGCCGGAACTCAATGCACTATGAAATCTCGGAACTTACAGGATTCTGAGCCCTCCGTGGAGGAGCGTTTGAGAGGGGTTCCTCTGTTTGCCGTCTTGGAGGCTGGGGCTCGTCATAGTTTAGTGCCGCGCTTATCGCCAAGGAGACTCAAGAGGGGGCAGACGGTGTTCCTCCAGGGAGACCCGGGCCAGGAAATGTATTTGCTTGTCGAGGGTCGGGTGCGCATCGCCTGCGAGTCTCTCAACGGGCGAGAGATCACCCTGGCGGTGCTCAGTGAAGGCGGCTTCTTTGGGGAGATGGCTTTATTGGATGGGGAAGCCCGTTCGGCTACGGCGGTGGCCGAGGACCCTTGCTCTTTGCTCGTGCTGCACCGCAGCGACTTCCAGGACTTTTTGCTCCAATCCCCGGAGGCCGGAATCGCCATGCTGGGATTCTTGAGTCAGAGATTGCGTCGGGCCAACGAAAAGATCCAGGATTTTGCGCTGCTGACGGCCGGGCAACGCCTGGCTGCGCTGCTATGCGATTTGGCTTTCAAGGAAGGTGAGGCAGACCCCAAGGGCGGTGGTGTCTTGCTTGGGAAAAGCATCAATCACACGAGCCTTGCGGCCTTGCTGGGGAGCAGTCGGGAGACGGTCAGTCGCCTGTGCTCTGAACTCAAGGATCGGGGTCTGTTGGAGAGCAAGGGTCGCCGTTTGCGGGTGGTGCACCTGGAGGGACTCCAGGAACTGGTGGCAGAGTCGGCGGTTCGCTAGCCTTGAGCACGGAATCTCAACAGCCAAGGTCCCAGCGACCCAAAATGAGCCTCAAGCGAACTCTGGCCAACCTGCTGAGTTTGGGCTTGGCTTTGGTTCTGGTGCTGTACTTGGTCCGGGCCAGTGGTCTCAATTTGGAAGAACTTTGGCTGCTTTTGGACGCCAGGGTTTTGGCGGGCGCTTCGGTGTTGATGGGCTGTGGCTTTGTGCTGGCCTCCTACCGCTGGTACCTGTTGCTGCGCCACATTGGGGTTCATCTGCGCTTCTTGGTGGTCTTTCGACTGTCCTTGATCGGGCTCTTCTTCAATTTGCTGGTACCCGGAGGGGTGGGAGGCGATCTGATCAAGATCGTCTATTTACGTAAGGAAGCTAGAGAACGCTTTGCCAAAGCCTTGCTCACCGTGCTCCTAGACCGGCTCTTCGGATTGGCCGGCTTGCTGATCCTAACCGTTGGCGTGCTGGCCCATAAAGGGGTCCTCGGCGGCGCTTGGGATTCTCCCGAGGTCAACGCTCTCTTGGGTTTTGTCTTTGCCGTGACGGCGGTGGCGCTGCTGCTGCTGTTGCTCTTCTTTCTTTGGCCGATGCTGGTCCGCTGGGGTCTAACCGGACCGGCTTCCAATCTTTCCGAGCGTCTGCCCCGCAGGTTGGTGGCGGCCCTGCAGCAAGTGGGAGAGGCCCTGGCTTTGGTGCGCTCTTCTCCGGGCAAGCTGCTTTCTCTGACCGGGCTGTCTATGGGCATCCATTTGTGCGCCACCAGCGGAGTGCTGATCCTTGGTCGTGGTCTGGGACTAGGGTCAACGATCACCTTCACGGATTATTTGCTGGCCACTCAATTGGGAAACCTGGTGGCGGCCATACCGGCTACTCCGGGCGGGGTAGGAGGGAGGGATCTCACCATGGCCCTGATCCTGCGCCTTTGTGGTGCCCCCCCCGACATCAGTGCGGCGGTTCCCCTGCTGCTCACCTCGCTTCTCATCGGCTGGGGACTGGTGGGCGGACTGGCCTTGCTGTGGGAACGCAGCGAAGGGCTCAAAGACCTTTCCGGCGACGAGGAAAGAGGATAGCCGTTTTGCTTGGGTGAAAACCCTCGGATGCTTAAACCACTACTCAAGACCCTAGCCCTCTGTGCCCTAACTTTGTCGTTCGTTCTCGGTTGCACTCAAGCAGAGCCGGCCATTGACACTATCAAGCCCTTGGACCAGGGGGTGGTGGCTGCGGTTCGAGCTAATCTGCAGACCGATATGGAACTCGCGGCCTCCTCCTTGACGGTGGAGGCCAAGAATCACGAATTGGTTCTGAAGGGCACGGTGCCCTCCGAGGAGGCCAAGGAGCGGGCGGAAAAGTTGGCCAGATCGGTCTCCAGGGTGGAGGTGGTGGACAACCAGCTAGAAGTGGTGGAAGAGCAGTAGGCTCTATCGCCCTCAGCGACGGTCCAAGCTCACGTTCCCTCGATGCTGCACCAGCAATCGGCGTTGGTAACCTCCGGCCTCAAGGCCGAGTTCTGCGGCGGACGCGGTTCCGGCGAAGAGAAATTCTCCGTTCAAATCGGCGGCAATACTGGCCAACACCGTCTCCGAACTGCCTTCGGTGACCAGGATGTCCACGAAGACGCCGGTGATTGCTGCTTCATCTCTGAAGTCGTAGACCCCCCATTCGCTAAATTGGAGTTCGAGCCCGGTGGCCTGCCCAAAAGGACGCTGGCTGAGAACCTGGAGTTCGCCGTTGGGTCTCAGGCGTTTGCTCAGACGCACCGACAACTCTCGTCCTTCTGAAGACACCTGAGTAGGGGAGGCCGGAAGGCCGGTCTGTTTCAAAAGACTGGGCAGTGGGGCTCCCGAGGCGCGGGCCTCTTCCCGAGCCCGGGACACTACCGATCCCACCATTTCGATAGAGGTGTTGACCGCCGTCCGCCGGCGGTAGGCTCCGTAACTCGGAAAGGCCAAGCCTACGAGAAGAGCGATTATCCCAAGCACCACCAGCACCTCAACCAGGGAGAGCGCTGGAGGGCGGCATGTGAACAGTCTTTTCATCTTTGGTCTTCTTCGAGCCTTCTCACTTGCGACCTTGCTTTCTCGGCTCAGAGGGGGGTCGGGAACCCTCTTCAGGACGGAACGAGGGCTTTTTGCAGGAGATCGGGCTTCGGCCAAAAAGCGTGGGTCCTCCAAGGAGATGATCATATGCTGGGCAGACAGCTACCTTCGGGCTCTCAGGCCATCTCGTTTCATAATACACTTTTTCGAGTCTCCGAACTCTGCTGGGTTAAGGTGGTGCGGCTTTCCGTTGCCGAGAAAGTGGTCAAGGGCCTGGCTTTCCTCTTGGCCGTGGTTTGGGTGTTCGCCATGGAGCAAGCCAAGACCACTTACTACAATCTGGAGTTCTTGTTGGCCATTTTTCCCTTGGCCCTGGGTTGGTCGACGGCAGGGAGTCTAAAGCTCGGCTGCACTGGAGACTTCGAAGAAACCTACGAACAGCGTCAGGGGATGCGCCGAGGGTTGTTCACCGGCTGGATTGAGACTCTTAAGGCCAAAGAGCCGAATTGGGTGCATCTGCAAAGCCCAACCTACGATTTCCTCTTGAACCCCAATCGATTGGCCTGGATTCGTCCGGTCTACCAATGGAAGTTTTATCCTTTGGTCGTGGCCGGGGTGTTTTTCGGTTATCACTACTTGCTGAACCTGAATCTCAATATAGGCTCCTTGCCCGTGGTCGACGACTTCCAAGTCTTGAGCTTCGAAGGGGGAGTCGGCAACCTGAAGATTCTCAGCTTGCTGTTGGTTGCTCTCTCCTTGGTGGCCTTCGGTCTGTCGGTGAAGCGGAGTGTTGAGCTTTGTGGCACAGGTGGGGTCCAGGACATCTTTCCCCTGAGCGCCAAGGATCAGGTCAGGCTGTTGGACCTCTTCGCTGGTTCCAGCGGCCAGAAAACTGCTGCATCGGCAAAGAAAGCCGGGAAGGCGCAAGGGAGCACCTTGGAAGTCAAGGTTGCTTCCCCTGAACAGAAGAAGCCTCCAAAACCCGAGGAATCTAAGAAGACCACTGAGGACAAAGGGCCGAGTTCAAAGCCTTCCGATTCCCAACCTGAACCGGCGCCTGAAGTCCAGTCCCAAAAATCCGAGCCCGTCTCGGTTCAGGAAGATTCTCCGGATTCTTGAGTCGGGTAGAGGAGTTGCCAGTCGCTGGCTTCAGCCTCGGGAGCATCTTGCTTTCTGCGGGCTGAGGTGGGTGCGTAGAGACTGGCAACCGTGGTCAAGAGAACGACCGAATGTCCGTAGCTTTCGAGCTCTAAGCGCACGCTGCACTGCCAGGGCTGTGGTAGAGCTACCTGCCATTCTTTGACGCCCCTAGCCACGGGTCTGCTCGGACCACCGCTGGTCGAAGCCGGGTCTTCCCAAGGCCGCAAGCTTTGGAGATCGCTGTCGGGAGTTGTCGCCCGCCAAAGAACTCCATCGTTGCAACCGTAGAGGACCTCCTGATCGGTGATCAGGTGGTAGCCCTCGGTGGCCTGTTGCTGGCAAACCATAGAAAGCCTTCGCTCCTCAGTTATGGTTAAGGAGCGAGGCACAGACTGGGCCAGGTCTTCCTTCAAGCGGGCGTAGGCAAGGGCCAACTGCTGTCCCGCCTCGGCGCGTCTTTGGCCCTCAACCCACATCCTGAGGGCGGGGATGAACAGGTTGAAGAGGACGCTCAGCAGTAAGAGACAGAGGGAGGCAGCCACCAGCACCTCGGCCAGCGAAAATCCCGGAGCCCGCCAACGAGGCTTCAAGGGCTAGGCCAACTCTCGTGGTAGCGCTCCAGGGTGAGCACCAGTGGGCGGTTATTTCCTGGCCAGGTGGTCTGCACCGTGATGGATGCTAGAGTGGGCGAGAGAGCGGTTACCGTTCGCTGGGCTTGAAAGTCGACTTGGCCGAGGGTTTCCTGGTGTTGGCTCACCACGGGCTGGATCGAGGAAGGTTTGGGGAGAGGAGCGGTCTCCACCAGGTGTCGGGACCAGGCCAGGGCAGACTGAAGTTGGGAAGCTTGGCGGCTCGCGGCAAGACCCGTCGGAATCAGGGCCAAAACGAGGAACAGGCTGACGGTTACCAGCCCTAAGGCCACCAGAACCTCGACCAGACTGAGTCCAAACTGAGGTTTATCGATCCTAGGGGTCCGGCCGGAAACCCTCCCGTCGTCTAACTCGTCTATTATTGTGCTTGCGAAAACATCTAATTGTTGCCAAATATTCCCGAAAGCGTAGCGTTCCGTCTTCGGCCAATTACGCAAAATCATCTGTTTCCGCCTGCCCAAAATATACTTCGTTATACTCGGTCCGGGTTTCCGGCCGGACCCCTAGGAGGCTGCTGAATTAATCTCCGCGTCGCGAGACTCGTCCATTATTGTCCATGCAAAATCGTTTGATTGTTGGAAATATTTCCGTATATTACTCAAAATCACCCGAAAGCCGTAGGCGTTCCCGAAGGGCCATTCGCCTGAACAAAATCTCCTTCGTCTCGGGCACCTACGGTGAACGCTTCGCTTGCGGTCCGATTAAATCAGCAGCCTCCTAGAAAACAAAACCTAAACCTTCTCCCCGAAACTCTTGTCCTATTTTAGCCGAGAAGAGTCTATTTTGGCCAGGGCGGGAGGCCAGGTTGCGGGTGCAGAAAGGAAAATTATGAATGAGATGCTCAATAAAAAATGTTCTCCCCAGATTCTAGAATTGATCCGCGATCAAGCTTTGCCCGATCCTTTGGATCTCATTATCCAAACGGTGGACGGCCTCAAGGATGCCGATCGCCAGACTATGGAGATCCTCGGTGGGGAGATCGTAGACGATCTGTGGATCATCAAAGGCTTTTCAGCAAAGATTCCCGCTAAGGGTCTGGAAATGCTGGTGCTCTCGGATCGGGTTACCTTGATTCATCTCAATGGTGAGGTTTCCGGTTGAAGCAACCAGACTGGCGCTTTTCTGTGGCCCCCATGATGGGCTGGACCGATCGCCATGAGCGTTATTTTTTGCGGCGGCTGAGTCGACGGGCTGTCCTATACACCGAGATGATCGCGGCCGGCGCCGTGGTGCATGGCCATCGAGAGCGCTTCTTGGCCTACCACCCCGACGAGCACCCGGTGGCTCTGCAGTTGGGAGACAGCGACCCTGAGCGCATGGCCACAGCAGCTCAATTCGGAGCCGAGGCCGGCTTTGATGAGATCAACATCAATGTGGGCTGCCCCAGCGAGCGAGGCACTCATCGTCTGTTCGGGGCACACCTCATGAAGCACCCGGAGTTGGTGGCCGAGAATTTTCGAGCTATGCAGGCGCGAGTGGAGGTGCCGGTCACCATCAAGACCCGCATCGGGGTGGACCGCGACGACACTTACGAGCCCCTGATCCGATTCGTGGAGCACCAGGCTGCTGCCGGTTGCCGCGTTTTTCACATCCACGCTCGTAAAGCCTGGCTCGACGGTTTGTCGCCCAAAGAGAACCGGGATGTTCCGCCCTTGCGCTATGAGTACGTCTATCGCCTAAAACGAGAGCGCCCGGATCTGCTGATCACCATCAATGGAGGGATCACCACCCTACAGCAATGCCAAGAGCATCTTCGGTTTGTGGATGGGGTGATGCTGGGGCGCGAGGCCTATCACAACCCCTGGCTTTTATCTGAGGTGGACCAGATGTTGTTCGGCGATCCCCCCAATTCTATCCAGACTCGAGAAATGTTCCTTGAAGCTATCGAGCCCTACTTGGAAGCCGAATTGTCCTCAGGCACCCCATTGCACGCCATGACCCGCCACCTCCTGGGATTGTACCAGGGGCAGCCCGGGGCCCGCTTGTGGAGGCGCATCCTGAGCCAGGAGGCCGTCAAGGACGGCGCGGGTCTAGAAGTGCTCCACCAGGCACGCGATTCGGTTCTTCGAGAGCGAGAACGCTTGCAAGAGCATTGGAGTCGCCAAGCTTCCTAGCACTCTGCCCTTGCGCTATACTCAATGCATGTCGATAGAGGTGAACAGACGGCTTTGGACCGTGGAAGAGTACAACCGCATGGGTCAACTGGGACTTCTGGGACCCAAGGACCGGGTGGAACTGATCGATGGCGAGGTGTTGAGATTGAGTCCCCAAAATCCCCCTCACGCAACAGTGACGAGTTTATTGACCAATCTTCTCGTCAGGGCTTTCGGCGGCACCCACATCGTCCGGGTGCAGCTTCCTTGGGAGGCTTCCTCTTATTCTGAGCCGGAGCCCGACTTTGTGCTGTTGCCTCGAGAGAAGATCTTCTCGGCCAAGCGCCATCCCACCGAAGCCGATCTGGTGATCGAGGTGGCCGACAGTTCCTTGGCTTTCGACCGCAGCCGCAAAAGCCGTTTGTACGCCGAGAGCGGGGTGCCCGAGTACTGGGTGGTGAACCTACCCCAGCGCTGCCTGGAGGTCTATCGGCAGCCCAAGGAGCAAGTTTACACCGAAACCTTCACTCTCACGGCAAACGACAGCGTCGCTCCTTTGGTGATCCCGGGAGATCCGCTGTCGGTTGCCGAGTTCCTTCCTCCCGAACTCGACGAGCTTTCGACGACCTAAAACCCCTCCATGCGAGAGAGATCCACTAGGCCTTGGGGGAGGTCGGCGATGGCTTTCAAGAGAGCCAAGCGGGCGGTTTTCAGGGCCTCGTCGTCGGCCATAACCAGGACTTTGTCGAAGAATTCGTCGATGGCCGGCTGCAACTGGGTCAGGGCCTCCAACAGAGCGGGCACGTCCTCGAGGCATCCGTCCTGGCTCAGGTCCCGATAGCGCTGAAAGAGGGCCACAGTGGCTTCTTCCACAAAAACGGAATGGTCGATGGTCTCGGGGAGGTCTTTGTCCTTGATGATACGACAACAGCGGGCGTAGGCGTTCAGCAAGGTCTCCCATTGTTGGCTCTGCACCGCTTGGGAGAGATGCTCGATGGCCGAGGCGATGCGGTGAGGGTTGGGTGGACCCCCGAAGACCGCCGCCTCCACCAGATCGTGGCGGAAGCCTTGCTCTTTGAACCAAATAACCATGCGATCCTGGAGAAAACTCACCAGGTCGCTCAGGTGCCCAGGGGCGACGTCCACCGGCAAATGCTGGGCTGCCTGCTGGAGCAACAGATTCACGTCCACCGAGAGTTTTCGCCCTACCAATAGGTCGATGAGGGTCAGGGCGTGGCGCCTTAAACCGAAGGGATCGGCGGAGCCGGTGGGTTTCTTGCCGATGGCGAATAAACCCACCAAGCTGTCTAGGCGATCGGCGATCCCCAGCACGGCCCCCGGTAGGGTCTCCGGGGGATGACCACCGGCAGCCTTCGGCAGATACTGCTCACGGATGGCTTGGGCCACTTCGGCGGGCTCTCCGGAGTCCTTGGCGTACACTTCTCCGAGAACGCCTTGGAGCGAGGTCATCTCCACCACCATGGCGGTGACCAAGTCGTTCTTGGCCAGACCGGCGGCTCGCTGCACGGTCTTTCGATCGGAGGCTGAGAGTTGGAACTGTTCGGCCAAGCTGTCCACCAACCTTTCTAGACGCTTCTGCTTATCGAGCATAGACCCGAGTTCTGTCTGAAAGGTCAGGCCCCCCAGGGCTTCGCGATAATCTGCTAGAGGCTTTTCTCGATCGGCCTTCACAAAATAGGTGGCGTCGGCGTAACGGGCCCGAAGCACGTCTTCGTTCCCCCGGACCACCAGCCCGATATCGGGCCGTTGGCCGTTGCAAACCACCAGGAAGTGGGGGAGCAAACCACTTCCATCGGCTTTTTCCACCGGGAAGTAGCGCTGGTGTTTCTTCATCACGGTGACCAAAACCGAGCTTGGAAGCGATAGGTGAACGTGGTCGAAGCTGCCCACGGCGGTCACCGGGTGCTCCACCAGGTCGGTGACCTCGTCGAGGAGGGCTTGCTGATCTTCCGTCAGACGACCTCCCAGATCTTGGGCCGCCTTCTGGAGTTGTTCGAGGATGGCTTTCTGGCGGGTTTCTCGGTTGGCGGCGATGCCGTGTTCGGTCATGACCGCCACATAATCGCAAGCGTTAGGGATCTCGATCTCGGGAGAGCCCAGAGGTCGAAGGCCCTGGGTGGTTCGGCCGCTCTCCAGCCCAGCGTAGCTGAAAGGAACGACGTGGTCGTGATGGAGAGCGATCAGCCAGCGCACCGGCCGGCTGAAGGCGGCCTTGCTGGAGTTCCAGCGCATGGTTCGACCGAAGCGAAGGCCACTGACCAAGGCGCTGAGTTCTCCACTCAAAACCTCGGAGGCGGTCAAGCCTGCTTCATTTTTGGTGGCGGCCACAAAGGTCCGTTTGCCGTCCGTTTCTACTCGAAGGTCTTCAGGACTGATCCCTTGGGCTTTGCAAAAGCCGAGGCCCGCCTTGGTGGGTTTGCCGTCGGCATCGAGGGCCACCTCGGCTGGAGGACCCTTGATCTCGAGCTCGCGATCGGGCTGCTTGGCGGCCAAGAGGTGAACTAGGACCGCCAGCCTGCGGGGAGTGGCAAAAACTTCGATAGGGCCGTAGTCCAGGCGATGTTTATCCAGCAGCCCCACCAGGCCTTTGCAGAGTTGCTCCACCGCCGGTTGGACCTCGTGAGAGGGGAGCTCTTCCGTGCCGATCTCCAGAAGGAAGGGTTGCGCTTCGATCGGTGCGGGGGGATTCGCCTGAGGCGATTCTTGCGCCCCGCCATCCTTGTTAGCACGGAATTTGTCCAGAAGAGGAAATCCTAGGCCTTCGCGCTGTGCGAGATAATTCTCGGCAGCGGCACGAGCCATGTCCCGCATCTTGGCAAAATAGGCCGCACGCTCGGTCACCCCGATGGCGCCGCGGGCGTCGAGTACGTTGAAAGTGTGGGAGCAGCGCAATACGTAGTCGTGGGCCGGAACCACCAGGCCCGCTTCCAGGCAAGACTTGGCCTCTTGCTCGAAGAGGTCGTACATCTCTTTGAGGCGGGCAACATCGGCGTGCTCGAAGTCGTAGCGGCAGTGATCGATCTCCGGTTGCAACAGAACCTCGCCGTAGGTGTAGGTGCCGTTCCAGTCCAGGTCCCAAACGGTTCGCACTCCTTGAATGAACATGGCGATCCGCTCTAAGCCGTAGGTGATTTCAATGGCAGGGCTCTCAAGCACTTGGCCTGCGGATTGCTGAAAGTAGGTGAACTGGGTGATCTCTAAGCCATCGAGCCACACTTCCCATCCTAGGCCCCAAGCCCCCAGAGCCGGCGACTCCCAATTGTCTTCCACAAAGCGAATGTCGTGGGCGTCGGTGTCGATGCCACAGGCCCGAAGCGACTCCAGATAGAGGCCCTGGGGATCCCCGGGATCGGGCTTGAGGATGACCTGAAACTGGGTGTGCATCTGCATGCGATTGGGGTTCTCGCCGAAACGTCCGTCGTCGGGTCGATAAGAGGGCTCCACATAGGCCACGTTCCAGGGTTCGGGACCCACCACCTGAAGCACCGTGGCTGGATTCATAGTGCCGGCTCCAACCTTTTCGGAGTAAGGCTGCCAAAGGAGGCAGCCTCCGCGTTTCGACCAAAAGATCTGGAGCCTTTGGATCAGTTCTTGAAACGGAATGGACATATTATTACCTCTTCGCACGCTCTCGGGTGCAAACTTCCCATGAGCCTCAGCAGGCTCAGAATCTTCCAGCGGTCTGCCCAGCAATACTTGGACAGACCCCTGCGCACCGTCGGTTTAGGCCGCCGCTTTCGCTCAGGGGGCACCGGGTGCCTGCCAAACTGACACCGAGAGCTTAAGGGCAGGAGTATTGGGGT
>JBJHCR010000110.1:14600-17139 GCA_050486105.1 Vulcanimicrobiota bacterium | reverse complement strand
GTGCGCGAGGACCGAGATAGCGTGGTATTTCTCCATCGGATCGTGACCGGTGGTGCCGACCGCAGTTATGGTGTTCACGTTGCCGCCCTGGCCGGGGTTCCCGAGCAAGTGCTTCAACGGGCTCGCACCCTGCTCGAGCGACTCGAGCGAGGCCAAGCCAGCGCTCGCGACGATAGAGTGCTTCCCCAGGGCGAGCAGCTCGATCTTTTTGCGCTGGACAAGAGTCCGGAGGACATCCTGAGCAAGTTGAAGGCTCTAGACCTGGAGAGCTTAGAGTCTGCTGAAGCTCTGGCCCTATTGAAGACCTGGCAGTCATCTATCGCCGTTAGAGCCGATGGGGAAAACTGAACTGCTGAAGAGTTTACTCTGAATTCGTCTCGGAGGGCTTGTCGGGCTCTAAGTTGTTGAGGAGAGCCGAGGCATCACCGCCAGGGACCGATCGCAGTCCTTGGCGGACCGCTTCGATGATCGGAATACCTCCGATCAGGGTGAGCAGAACACCGGCCCCAACGGCCACAGATTGTCGCATAAAGTCGGTGCGAAGAAATGGTATGCTAAACAGCGGGCTGCGCTCGTCAGCAGAAACCTTTTGTCCAGAGACCAAAATCCGTTCCATGATGGTCACGGTATCACGGACCAAGAGATCGATGAGAGCCTGAGCAAACTCTTTGCTCGCTAAGTGAGGAGCTCCCAACACACCCTGACCTCCCCCGGCCTTACGGATGAGTTCGTCCCCGATCTTCCTAAAATCTTCTACCACGACAGGTTTCACATCGCGAAAATCTTCCTTGACCATGGCCTCTGAGATCAGCAGCATCAGAGACGTTTCCCACCAACCGGCGTGCCAATCGCAGCGGAGGAAGCGGATTTCTTCCTCGCTGAAACTTCTCCCAAGGACGGCTGAGAGTTCCTCATCGTAGGCTCCCGTGAAATACTTCATGGCGAGCGCCCCTGTTGGTGCCACTGTTCGAGCTTCAAATTTCTTATTGACCACACTGGTAGCTTCTTCGAGGGCCACTAAATGGCCGGTCCCGCCGTGGACGCTGAGCAAGAGCATGTTCTTAAATCCGTGACGGGCATGGCAGGAAAGATATTGAATCAAGGTGTCCCGTAGGAGGCGCTGGCTGCTGAACATCCCACCCGGCATATCGAAGGCGTTGGAGCCGATAGGAAGTGCGGGGACCAGCAAGGTGTTCCAGTCGGGGTGGGTGCTATCAAACCCTTCAGCCACTTTACGGGCGAGGAACTCGGCTCCAAAAAGGTCCAAACCAATGGGCAAGTGGGGTCCGTGTTGTTCGAGGGGAGAAATTGGAAACAGCAGGGCTGTGGTGTCCCGGTTTAAGGCATCGAGTTCGACCCAGGTCAACTCTGCCAGGTTGTGGATCATTGCAAAGAATCTCCTGTGTTGACTAACACCACGGCATTATGCCGTACTTCACGGCCTTCCCCTCGCCTAAATCACGGAAGATGTTTTCGAAATCCGACATGGGACGAATCTCAGTGATGAGATGCTTCACTGGTAGAAGCCCTGATGAGAGATGCCGCCTGGCTTCTGCGACCGCCTCCGGAGTGAAGTGGAAAACTCCCAACACGGTGAGGGCTTTTCGCCAGATTTCATCCATGGGGAAATCTACCTGGGTTCCACCGGGGCAGCCTCCGAACAAGAGCGTGATTCCACCCGGTGCTGTGGCTCGTATCGAGGCCTGCCAGACCCCTGCTTGTCCTGTGCATTCTATCAGGACGTCCGCTCCTCGATGAGAAGTGGCTTGAGAGATGGCAGTATCTAGGTCATCGACTTGGTCCGTGTCGATGACTAGGTCGGCGCCTATGGATTCTGAGAGCTGAAGTCTGGCAGCTCTCCGGCCAAGAACAATCAATTTTTCCGGGTTCTGCCTTGAGGCCAACATCTGATGCAAGAGCCCAATGGGCCCTGCTCCGATGATCGCGACGGTCTTTCCTTCTAGGGAGCCCAGCATTTGCTGTCCGTAGACGGCGCAGGCCAAGGGTTCCATCAAGGCCGCTTCGTAGAAATCGATCTCCGGTGGTTTCCGGTAGACATTCTGAGCAACGATATGGGCCGGTATACGCACTTTCTCAGCAAAGGCGCCCAAGATGAGGCGGTCCATACAAGTGGGACAAAGATTGGGCAGTCCTCGGCGACACAGTGGACATTCTTGGCACGGTGCTGTGGGCGCACTCATGATTTCGTCGCCCACACTGAAGCGATCTGAAAGGCCCGAACCCACCTCGCTGACGACCCCTGAAAACTCGTGTCCGAACGGAGTCGGCATGGGAAACTTAGGATGTCCACGGCGGAAAGTTTTGAGGTCTGTGCCACAGGTGGTCGCACCACGAACCTCAACGATCAGTTCTCCTGCAGAGGCTACAGGGTCGTCAATTTCCCTAAGCTTGAGGACGGTAGGTGCTTGCAGATAGAGTTGGCGCATTGTATGGCTCGCTGTACGCAGAATTTGGGAATGGAAAGCCCGAGGAGCCCAGGGGCTCCTCGGGCTAACGGAACACAATTGAGCTAAAGATT
>JBJHCR010000110.1:13097-14590 GCA_050486105.1 Vulcanimicrobiota bacterium | reverse complement strand
GTTCTGTACAGCTTGGAGTGCCCCAGGCGCCAGTCTTTCGATGGTCGCACTGTTGGCGAATTCGGGGCCGGTGAAGTAAACCTTGGTTTTCCCGTCGTTCTTGGGGTCGTTTTCAATCGTCAATTGCCGGTCAAAGTGCTTGGTCGGTTTTTTCAGTTTCTCGATGGTGTACTGGGTCTGGGCTTTGGTTCCGTCGTGGGGGAAGTGCCATCGGATGGTGTTTTTTCGTAGTTGAAACTCAAAGATTTCAAGAGTGAGTTTGAAGGCCGACTCGGCCTTGATAGAGAGTCCAACGTTGTCGGGGGTGAAGAGATATCCTTGCCAGCTGTCGTGCATCATTTCGGGAACCCGGTCCAGCCAGAGGGTCTCCAGCAGCTCTGACGCTTGGGGGGTTACCTCGGCAGATGAAGTGGTTTCTTGCTCCGACACGGTGGAAAGTCCATAGGTGACGATCGCTACCGAGGCGAGAGCCAAGAGGCGAAACCAGCCTGGTAGGTATGAAAGAAAATTTCGCATGGAATGCTCCTTTGTTCAACTGTTACGGGTCGGTTAGGAGTCGTTCACGGCTCCCAACCGAGTTGGGTGGCCCTTCGACAAGGAAAAGAGTTAGCCTTTCGAGGAAACGATGCCACATGAGCGATGAAGGTGGCGACTTTCAGTTGGGGAAGAAGGTTCTCAAGGGCACCTATCACCTGCTTTCGCGTCTTGGAACCGGCGGGTTCGGTTCGGTATATCTCTCACGAGGGCCGCTCGGCCTGGTGGCCCTTAAAGTGGTGGAGACCCGCGATTGGTCCGAGCGGGAATATCAAGTCTTCAATAGTCTGCTCGTTCGTGAAGCCTCCTTCCTTCGCACCTTGGACCACCCAGGATTACCAAAGTTAGTGACCTTTCAGGCTGAAGGCACTCGATACTATTTGGCCATGGATTGGGTGTCTGGAAAAACTCTGCATGACCGAGTTTTCTCCCCCTCGGGTCCGCTCGACTTAGGGTCGGCCGCCGACCTTCTAGAGGGACTGCTGACCATTCTTGGCTACCTTCACCACCATTGTACCCCGAGCATCGTTTTTGGTGACCTCAAACCGAGCAATCTGGTGCTGACTTATCAGGGTGGTTATCGCCTTGTCGATCTCGGCTTGGCCAGTAGGGAAGGGACGCCCGTGCTAGGTGGGTTAACGGCCATCTCTCCAGGATTTTCCGCCCCAGAGCTTTCTCAAGGACAAGCCAGCGACCGCAGTCAAGATATCTTCTCTTTAGCGGCCACTATCTATTTTGCACTTACCGGGGCTCCCCCTAGAAGTGGAGCGGACGCTGACCACCTGAGAGCGCACCTGAGAGCAGACCTGTTGGAGTCGGTGTTGCGACGAGAGAAGGCGCTCACCAGAGAGGTGCACAAGTTTCTAGATCTCGTTCTCCTCGGCTTGGAACTCGATCCCTCGGAGCGCCCACGCTCTTTAGAATCCTTTGGTCGAGCCCTAGGCCCTCTTCGAATTGCA
>JBJHCR010000110.1:0-13087 GCA_050486105.1 Vulcanimicrobiota bacterium | reverse complement strand
ATTGCAGGCAAGGTCGAGAGTCAAGTGAGCAAACCTGAGCGAGGACCTAAAGACATCTTGGACGCCCTCTACGGCAGAGCTGAGGAAGAGAATCGGGATCCGGACCTCTAGGAGGAAACCCGATCTGCGCAAGGAAAGGCAGACCACATACAGGTGCGGTGACTCTTTGGGAGTTTTTGGCTTCAGGGAATGTGGGCTTGGTATTTTTTCCTAAGCCCACAAAGGGTAACGTTCAAGAGTCCCGCGGAACGCGCTACGAATCTAGAAGGAGGCCTATAAAGTGGGTTTTCATCGATGGCTTGGGGCCATCTTAATTTCATCAATGTTTGTTTTTGCCGGCTGCACCGAGCAGTCCACGCCGACGCCCGGTACCAGTCCTGCAACAACCTCAACCGAGCAAACTGAGACTGGTCAAGAGACGGGTCAGGAAACCGGCGACGACTCTTCAACAATCGCAAAGGGTGAGCCACCCACTGGCGATCCGCTTGCTGACCTCGAAGAGAACGCCGATGGGATGGACGGATTCGAAGAAGTGAGGTCCATCGAAGTGGTCGCTTCTTCTGCTGACTCCATTGCCAAGGGCAAAGAGCTGTTTTCTGCCAACTGTGCTTCTTGCCACGGTGACGATGGCTCGGGAGGCGGCCCGGCGGCGGCAGCCCTCGACCCCCCGCCTCGAAATCTGCACAAGAGCGGAGAGTATAAATACGGATTTCTCGATCTCAGTGTTTATCGCACCGTCGCGTATGGTATCGAAGGTACGGGAATGGCCCCTTGGGACGGGATCCTCACTCCAGAACAAATGTGGAACTTAGTTCACTATGTCCGGAGTGAACAGACCGGCTAGGCAGATCTAGAGAAATACTCGCGCGGTTGGAGCCAACGGCGCGTCAGAGGCCGGTCTATTCTCTTGGAGAGCAGAGCGGTCTCATTTCTTTTGAGGGGCGAGCACCTACTTAGATTATTACTCCCCGATGGCCAGGTAGGTTCAAAGGGTATGAGCTGCTGGCCGGGAAATCCGACCCTCTGCGCATTCGAAGATTTTGGGCGAACACTTTAGCAAATAAGGAGACCGGTTTGAGTTCAACAAAAGAAGTTCGTCTGTCCGATTCGGAACAACGCCTGCTCCAACTCAGGGAGACTCTTGACCCCCATTTTCGAGGAGAGTTGTACTACGACGACTTCGCTCGAAATCTGTATGCTACGGACGCCAGCATCTACCGTGTCAAGCCTCTCCTCGTGGCGGTTCCCAAAGAGCCCGAAGACCTGGAAATCCTGGTTCAATCTTGTCTGAATCAGCAGATACCGATAACTCCCCGGGGGGGAGGGACCTCTTTGGCCGGGCAAGCTGTGGGAGCCGGAGTCGTGGTCGACACCTCCAAGTGGATAGACCGGCTGCTCAGGGTTGTTCCCGAAGAGAAGTGGGCTGAAGTCGAGCCGGGCCTGACCATTTCAGCCTTGAACGCAGAAGCCGAGAGATACGGCCTGATGTTCGCTCCCGACCCTGCGACTTCGGACCACGCCACGGTGGGAGGAGCTATCGCCAACAACTCCTCTGGGGCTCGGTCTATCCTCTACGGGAAGACCGTCGACCACGTTGAGAGCGTGACTTTCTTCTGTGGACAGGGCAACCTGCATCAGTTCAGACCATTGGACGGAGAGCATCTGCACCGCGTTCTCGAAAGCGAGGACCCCTCATCTCGACTGGTTAGAGGTCTAGTGAGGGCCACGACCAACAACGCAGAACTGATCGCGAAGAGATATCCTAAGATTCTCAGGAGAGTTTCCGGCTACAACTTGGATGAGCTTCTGCGGGGTCTACGGGCCGTGGGATACGATTTGCCTGAGTTCACCGGCTTAAGGGCCCCGCTAGCCCCCCCCTTGAGGGTGTTCAATCCCGCTAGTATGCTAGTCGGCAGCGAAGGAAGTCTGGGGCTCCTGACTCGTGCTCGCGTTCGTCTTGTCCCAAGACCAAAGTTCAAGGGCCTGCTGGTCAGTCATTATTCTTCGCTCAAGGAAGCTCTCCAAGGAAACGCCCAGGTCTTGGAGACCGCTCCATCGGCCTCGGAACTCCTCGATGAGATGCTCTTGAAGTTGGCGCGTCAACAACTCTCCATCTCTCGCCTAATGGAGTTTGTTGAAGGCGAACCTAAAGCCATCCTGATTACAGAGTACTGCGGTCAAAGTGCAGCCGAGGTCGAAGCGAAGTTGGCCCTAGGGCATCGAACCCTCAAGGGGGCCGGAGTTTCTTACGCCATCAAGGGGATCACCTCGGCTGAAGAGATGGCGGCGGTCTGGACCGTTCGAAAAGCTGGCCTTCCGTTATTGTTGGGCTTGCCAGGAGAGCGTAAGCCGATAGCTTTTATTGAAGACACCGCTGTCGACCCCGGTCGGCTTTTGGAATATGTCGAACGTTTCGATGAGGTTGTCAATCGCCACGACACCACGGCAGCCTACTACGCACACGCCTCGGTCGGCTGTCTCCATATTCGACCCCTCCTGGACCTCAAGAAGACTGAGGACATCGCCAGGATGGAGTCGCTTTCGGCAGAGATATCCGACTTGGTCATGGAGTTCGGCGGGTCCATGTCCGGTGAGCATGGCGACGGTCTAGCCCGAGGTTACTGGAACGAGAAGCAGTTCGGACCAGTACTGTACCAGGTCTTTCGAGAACTCAAGAAGCTCTTCGACCCTCACGGGATGATGAATCCAGGAAAGATTGTGGACTCTCAGTCGGTGACCGAGAATCTCAGGTACGGCAGCAACTATCAGACCATATCGGTGGAGCCGGAACTCGATTGGAGCCGAGAGGGTGGTTTGACTGAGGCGGTAGAGCTCTGCAATGGAGCTGGAGTTTGTCGCAAGACTTCGCACGGGACCATGTGTCCGTCGTACATGGTAACCAAGGATGAAGAGCACAGCACTAGAGGGCGGGCCAACCTACTGCGTTCGGTGCTATCTGGAGAGCTTCCCGAAGCAGAGTTGACGGGGGGGCGCTTATATGAGGCTTTCGACCTTTGCCTTGAATGCAAAGCATGCAAGGCCGAATGCCCCTCAGGTGTCGACGTAGGTAAGATGAAGTTCGAGTTCTTGTCTCGCTACTACAGGTCCCATCGAATTCCGCTTCGCACCCAGGCTTTCGCTCGTGCCGACCTGGTTTCCAGGCTAGGGTCGGCTACCGCTCCGGTCAGCAACTGGATCTTGAACTCCGCCTTGCGCCCGATCCTGGCCCATCTCCTAGGGATGGCACCCGAGAGAAGCTTTCCCACCTTCGCACGACAGAATTTTTGGGATTGGTGGAAGCGTCGCGGAAAGCAAGTTCAGGATCCTTCGCTTCCCAAGGTGGTGCTTTTTGTCGATACCTTTAACGGATACAACGAGCCCTGGGTGGCTCAGGCCGCTGTAGCGGTCCTAGAACGACTGAATTACCGGGTGGAGATCGCTGACCGAAACTGTTGTGGACGACCCATGATCTCTAAGGGTCTTTCCGACTTGGCTCGGCGTCATGCTCTCGATAATGTTAATCGCTTGCGCAGGTATCTGGCCGATGAGGTACCCATTGTCGGTCTCGAACCTTCTTGCATCCTGTCATTCCGAGATGATTACTTTTCTCTGATCGACGACCCTGATCTCCCTGAGCTCGCCCGCCTGTGCGTGACCCTCGAGGAGTTTCTCCAGGATAAAGAGCTGCCCCTCAAGGAAGGAACTCCTCCTTTGCTTTTGCACGGCCACTGTCATCAGAAAGCCCTTGTCGGGGTCGCGCCTTCACTCGAGGTGTTGAGGAAACTGCCAGGAGCCGACATTGAGGAGGTCGACTCCGGTTGCTGTGGCATGGCCGGTTCTTTCGGTTACGAGAAAGAGCATTATGAGATCAGCAAAGCCATGGCTAATCGGAGATTGATTCCGGCAACAGACGCCATTCATCGGCGAGGAGGTCGGGTTGTAGCCGCAGGAATCTCGTGTCGACAGCAGATCCGGAGCTTCACCCAAAAGATCGCACTCCACCCCGCTGAGATCCTAGCAGCCCATCTCATAGAACGGCCCCATGTTTAGCACTTTTGGACACCTATTCCGAGTGACCACCTTTGGTGAGTCTCATGGAGGGGGAGTCGGGGTAATAGTGGATGGTTGTCCTCCGAACGTCGAACTTAGCCAGGAGGCCATTCAAGCCGAACTTGAGCGGCGTCGGCCGGGTCAGAGCATCTTGACTACGCCGCGGCAGGAAGACGATCTCGTGGAGATTCTCTCTGGAGTCTTCGAAGGCCGAACCTTGGGAACTCCCATTGCCATGATGGTTCGAAATCGAGATGCCAGGCCGTCCTCTTACGCTCCGTTCAAGGATCTGTATCGACCATCGCACGCAGACTACACCTACCAGAAAAAATATGGCATTCGAAACTGGATGGGGGGAGGGCGAGCTAGCGCCCGTGAAACCTTGGCCCGAGTGGCGGCCGGTTCCGTGGCTGCACAGGTCTTGAGGTCTTTCGGTTTGGATATTCGGGTCACTGCCTGGGTTGAGTCGGTTCACCAGATTCGGGCCCGTGGAGTCGACCCAGATCTAGTCACTCGACAAGCGGTGGAAGCAAACCCGGTTCGATGTCCGGACCCTGAGGCGGCCGAGGCTATGTTTGCAGTCATAGATCAGGCTCGGCGAAACCAGGATTCTGTGGGTGGGGTTGTGGCTTGTGCTGCTCTGGGGGTTCCCCCGGGATTAGGCGAACCGGTGTTCGGCAAGCTGGAAGCCGTCCTAGCCCAAGCTATGCTGAGTCTGCCTGCAGCAAAGGGCTTTGAACTCGGTTCAGGATTTGCCGGGACCGAGCTTTATGGCAGTGAACACAATGACGCCTTCGTCCTTGCCGAGGACGGAGGGGTCACCACCTCGAGCAATCATTCCGGCGGGGTTCAGGGAGGGATCAGCAACGGAGAGTCTATTTTTTTTCGGGTGGCCTTCAAGCCCACGGCGACCATCGGAAAACCCCAAGATACTGTTGACGAATCGGGCCGAGCGCGGGTGCTGGAGGCTCGAGGCCGCCACGACCCTTGCGTCCTTCCCAGAGCCGTTCCCATAGTGGAAGGCATGACGTACTTGACTCTGATCGATGCCTGGTTGATGCAGAGAAGTAGGGCACTTTCGGAGGGTGCAGGACCAGGTCTTTGAGGCGAGAATGCTGAGCCAGGGCTGACTGAGGCGGCAGAGACCCCTCGTCGCAGAATCTTGCTCGACTTCAAGGACAAGCCGGTCAGCGTCACTTAGCGGAGGACAGTTTTGTTATATCAAAAAGGTGGGGCGGTCTACGCAGAGATCCAAGACCAGCCCAGAGTGTGGAAGAAAATTCTGCAAGAGTCTCCGGGAGTCAAGGAGCAGATCGTGACTTGGCTAAAGTCTGAGAACTTCGGTCTAGTCCTTCTATTAGGCTCAGGGGATGCCTATGGAGTGGCCCTTTCTGCGGCTTCCACCCTTCATTTAGTCTCAGGTTTGAACACCGTCGCACGGCCGGCCAGTGAGATTCTTTACCTTAGAAGACCTCCCTATGACAGCCGAATCAAGACCCTTGTGCTGGCTTTGTCCGTGGACGGCAACGATCAGGATATGGTGTGGGCCATCGAAAAAATCCGAAAACTTCACCCCGCCTGCAAAGTCTTGTTCCTAGGCACCGAGGAAGGCCAGATTGCGGAACTGGCTGAGCAGAAGGTTGTGGTCGAAGGAGTGACTGAGGAGACCCCTATCCGGACTCGCTCCGTGAGTGCACTCTTACTGTATACCATGGTCCTGACCGCTTGGATCTCCGGTAAGGATGTCTTTCTCAACGAACTCTTGAAATGCACGGAAGCTCTCGACTTCCAGGCAATAAGGGACCAATTGCGCTCCGTAGCAGGGGTGAAGCCCTTGCCAATCCACATGAGCTTTCTAGGATCGGGTCCCTACTTAGGGGTGGCTTTGCACGGCTCTCTCAAGATGAGGGAAATGGCAGCGTTGGGTGCCGCTTCTACACCTTCATTGGAGTTCCGGCACGGATACCAGAGTTGGTTGACCAATCAAACCATGGTGACATCTCTCATTTCGGACACTTTCCGTGACGCTGAGTTGAGCCTTGCATTCGGCTTAGGAGCGACCAGATCCCAGCGAGTGGTGGTCGCTGAGAAGCTCGACCCGAAGCAAGCTATCAGGGTGGAGCACTCAGTCGAACTCAAGTCTGGCTTGAGTGAGATCTCCAGGGTGCTGTTGATGTATCCGGTGGTCCAATTGATGGCTTTCTATGTGGCTCTGGCTAAAGGGGTGAACCCTGATAAGCCTAGGGAGCTGAATCTCTCGGTCAAGCTCGAGCAGCGCCCCGGTGTTTAGTCTACTCGACCGCATGGAGGGTTGGCAGTTGATCGCTGTCTTGGCCCCCATAGTGTTGACCATGGTTGTGGTTCGAAAGCGTGAGGAACTGACAGATTCTATTGCCTGGTCTGACTTGAACAGTCTGCAAAAAGGTTGGATAGTCCTCGGATACCTGAGTCCTGGCTTAGGTGCCTCGGTGCTGGCCCGCCTAGGGGCCACCGAGCAGTCACGCATTTTCGAGGCTGGTCAGAAGCTCAAGGGTTTGCCGAATAGAGTGGCAGGACCGGTTCTCGATGCCTTCTGCCAACAGGCTGGCTTGACCGATGCTCCAAGGAAGGACCCTGACGAGATCATGCGTTGGCTGCAGTTGCGTTTCGAGGAGAGTCCGGATGAACTGGCCTCGATCTATCGCAAGGTTTTTTTCTAGAGGGCCGACCCAGCAGTTCAGGCGCCAGGAGGATCTTTGCAAGATCATCTATTTGAGGTCATCGAGAAAGAGCTGAAAGGAGGGCGGCCAGCGGTTCGTGCTGTCATTGTCAAGACCTGGGGCTCTACTCCTCGAGAGGTGGGCGCCGCTCTGGTGGTCGATTCTCAGGGTGCCCTGCGCGGAACCGTCGGTGGCGGCTGTGGCGAGGCCGAAGTCTATGAACTGGCCCTGACCATGTTGGCTGACGACAGCAGTTCTCCTGGACACCTGCTTCATGTCGACCTCACGGAAGATCCCGAAGGCGGGGGGGGTAAGGTGTGTGGTGGGCGATTCGATGTTCTTCTTCAACGTTTCGACCCGGACAGGCATACCGAAACTTTCGCGGGATTGCTCACTCGGCTTCAAGGAGGACGGTCCTTAGTCTGGGAGAGCAAATTGGGTGCCGCTAGAATAGGTTTCTGGCGGGAGGGCCTAGAGAAGTGCGCGGTAGACTTTCAAGTGGGCCTCTGCGAAGAGGAGGTTCGAGACCCGAAGTGGATCTCCGGTGATGAGCTTCATGACAGCAGATTCTTGGAACCTCTGGGGTGCACTCGAACCCTCATCATTGTTGGGGCAGGACATATTGCTCGACCGCTGTGCACGATGGCCACAGAGCTTGATTATTCCGTGATGATACTCGACGATCGGCAGGAGTACGCTCAGTCGATATACTTCCCCACTGCTCGAGAGGTTCATTGTGGCGACTATGACAAACTTCTGCCTGCTTTGGCGAGTCGACCGAACTGCAGCGTGGTCCTGGTGACTCGAGGCCATAAGCACGACCAGGATTGTTTACGGCTGCTTGGCGGGACTGAGTTGGACTATCTGGGAATGATCGGAAGCCAGCGGCGCATCGACGCTGTCTTCCAAGAGCTAGTCGACGAGGGGTTTTGTGCCGAGAAATTGAGACGAGTTTGCGCTCCGATCGGACTTGAGATTGGTGCGCAAACTCCGAGCGAAATCGCTTGCTCCATCTTGGCCCAAATGATCCGGCTGAGGCGCATGCCGGCAGGATCTGGTCGAGAGGCTCCCGACAGAAAGAGGCACTTGCGAAGCCTGAAGTCTTCCAAGGAATGAGTGGCTCAGGATGGTGAACAGTTCGCAAGCTCTCGGCTGGACCAAGAAGGATAGCGTACGGTTGTTCGAGTTTGGGTTGGCTGCGAAAGGGTCATGACTTGACGAACAAAGTGTCGGAACGAGGCTTCGAACTCGTCGGCCGACTTGACTTTATGAGGTGATTGATGTTGAGGTTTTCGTTTACTGCTATTTTACTTTTTGCTTTGACTTCGGCTTGCTTTGCGGAGCCTTTAAGGGCCCCACAGAACGATTCTCGAGTAGGCTTAGTGCCGCTTCTGGAGGATAAGGCTGCGGAGCAGGAGGTCGAGATTGAAGAGGCTGGCGAGAGCAGGAATGTTCTGCCCCCAATCATGGTGCAAGCCAAGGTCAAGACCTACGAGAAGGTGGTGATCGGCAAGCGGAGAGTCAGCATGTCGAGTCGTGGTGCGGAAAGTAACAGCAGCGGACACGAGTACATCTATAAGACCGTTCCAAAGGTCGAATTCAAGCCGGTGGATATCAGCCCTATCATCGAAAGGTACGCTCAGCAGTACAACTTGGATCCCTGGCTCATTCGTGGGGTGATCGAAATAGAGTCGGCATTCCGACCCAACGCGGTCTCTCCCGTAGGCGCAGGAGGTTTGATGCAGTTGATGCCCGGGACCGCTTCTTATTTAGGGTGTCGAGACCGTTTCGATATCGAACAGAACATCGCGGCGGGTTCTCGCTATCTGCGAATGATGCACGATCGCTTCGGCTCGGAAGAGTTGATGCTGGCGGCTTACAACGCGGGCCCAGGCAATGTCGAGCGATATGGTGGTATTCCGCCGTTTGCTGAAACTCAAAGATACGTGGTTAAGGTCAAAAAGGCTTGGAAAGATGCTAAGGCGGCCCACCAAAGATAGCCCCCCTCTAGGAAGGCTTGGGTCACCACGGACCATCATCGCCAAAGAGGGCCTCGGTTTTCGCCGAAGAAGAAGAGCTTGACGCATTGAGCGGCCGCAAGGCCAAAAAAACTAGGAGGAAATCGCTTGCAGATTACCGTTAAAGGAAAGCAGATCGATCTAACCGATTCGCTGAAGTCTTATGCCTCGGAGAAGATGAGCAAGATCTCGCGCTACTTCGACCACATAATCTCAGCCGAGGTATGCCTCTCGGTGGAGCGGAACTGGCATATTGCCGAAGTGACCGTCTTCGGTGAAGGTTTCGATATGAGGGGCGAAGAGAAGAGCAAGGATATGTATAACTCTATCGACAGAGTTATAGAGAAGCTCGAGAGGCAACTCAAGAAGCAGAAAGGCAAGGTCGCTGTCCGACACTCTGCCCGCGGGCCGGCGGCGCCTGCACTAGACTCAGCGACGCCCTCATCATCTGAGGGTGAGAAAAAGGGCGGGGGCAACGGAACACTCTTGGACGAGTCTCTTTATGCTCCGAGAGTCGAGCATGTGCAGTCCTTCTATGCCCGGTCTCTGTCTATTGAAGAGGCCATCAAGGAAATGGAATCGGCTGGGAGAGACTTCTACGCTTTCTTTAACGAGGATCGCCGTCGGGTCAACATCGTTTACAAACGCAAAAAAGGATATGGGTTGATGGACCCCCGCCTAGAGGATTAAGGGGCCCTCCAATCTAGCGTTTAGAACTCCCTCTGCCAGGACATTAATCGGGTAGAGGGATTTTCTTTTGCTGAAACCGGAACCTCAATGGCTTCCGGTCGTTGAAGTGCTCAGCATATTGATCTATTGTATTAGGGCGAGAGTCTACTTTGGTGTTCCTCGAGGACTCCGGAGTTGTGGCTGAATGCGCCAGAAAGGTCTGAGGAACCAGGCCCGATTGAGGTGAGTCTTGATTATGAAATATCGCTTGCGAGACCGAGTTCTCTACTCTGTGCTGTTGCTGTTACTGTTTATAGGTTGTTCTGCCCAGACCAACTTAGAGCAAGCTGAGGGCGTTCCGTCTGAGAGCCCCAGCATTGTTTCAGCGGTAACGGAAACCGTTGATGTCGCTTCTTTCGTAGGGGATGGGGACCGTCAAGTAGCGCAAGCCGATCCCCAAGATTCTGAAGATGAAGAGCAAGCGCAGAGTGCTCGCGACTATTCTCAACTCATTGAAGATAGCGACAAGTTAGGTTTCGAGCCCGACGATGCTCTCTTTCGGAACGTTTACTACTACATCAAGAAGAGCTATGTGGAAGAAGTCTCTGAGGACAAGCTGTTTGATGGCGTAAAGAACGAGGTTCGAGAACTCCTTCAGCAAGCTGAAATCGACACCGAAGCCCTCGATTCTCTCGACCGGAACCGAAAGGTTCTCCCCCAACTTCTCGACCTCTACGGCGACAAGATCGAGCCGAAGCTCCTGACCTTCGCCGCCATCATCGGTATGTTGGATGCCATGGAGGACCGGTATTCTCTGCTGATGCTGCCCGAGGATTACTCCAAGCTTCAAGAGCAGATGCAAAACCAGGACTTCGGTGGAATCGGAGTGTACATTGAACTCGACCCGGAAGCGAACAACAGGCTGACGATTTTCGAACCGGTCGAGGGCACGCCGGCGCATCAAGTCGGGCTTATGTCCGGCGATCGGGTTCTGAAAATTGATGGAGACTCCACCGACGGGATAACCTTGGACCAAGCTCAAGCCAAGATCCGTGGAGTGATCGGCACGTCGGTAGAACTCGAGGTGGAGCGTTCGGGTGAACCCAAACCACTGACCTATTCGGTGACCAGAGGTAAGATTTCGGTGGTCTCCGTTTCCTCGAAGCTTCTCGATGACGAGATCGGATATATCAGACTCCGCATGTTTGGAAGTGAGACCGCCAAAGAGTTGACTACAGCCATCGACAAGCTCAAGAAGAACGGAGCTAAGTCACTTCTAATCGATCTCAGGAACAACGGGGGAGGTTACATAGATTCGGCGGTGGACGTCGTGGGCGGCTTCTTCAACAAACAGAACGGCCTGGTCGTCTACACCATCGATCGGAATAACCGCCGGCGAGAGTATCGCTCTAACACAAAGGGTTCGTCCGAACTTCCAACCATCGTCTTGATGAATGAGTTTTCCGCCAGCGCATCTGAGATTACGGCGGGTGCTCTCAGAGATCACGGCCTCGCAAAGATCGTCGGGCAGAAGTCTTTCGGTAAAGGGAGCGTTCAGCAACTGTACCCTTTTTCTGACGGCTCGGCCTTGAAACTGACGATCGCCAGGTTTTACACCCCCTCGGGTTCGGTCATTGATCAGCAAGGGTTAGAGCCCGACGTCAAGATCGAAATGGAACCGAGATTTGTGGGGCGCGGTGAGAAGGATGTCCAACTCCTGAAAGCTGTGGAGATGCTGAAGAAGTCTTTGACCAGTGAGAGTGACCAGGGAGTCAACTCGTGATCCTAGAGTCCACGCAGGCGGTGCCTGGACTTCGGTCCTTTTACCTGCAGACCTACGGCTGCCAAATGAATCAGTACGATTCGGAGCTGATCTCTTGGATGTTGGCTCAGCGTCATTATGCTCCGACTGCCGAGCCGCAAGTCGCTGATGTTGCGGTATTCAATACCTGTTGTGTGCGAGACAATGCAGACCAGAAGGTCTATGGGAGTGTCGGCCACTTTAAGAACTACAAGGAAGACAACCCCGGCCAGGTCTTGGCGGTGGTTGGATGTCTGGCTCAGAAGGACGGTGAGCAGTTTCTCAAGCGTTTCCCGCAAGTCGATATCGTGGTGGGGACTCACAATCTTTCCGAGATACCCGACCTGATCGAGAGGGTTCAACAGGGTGAGGGACCTTTCGTCAAGGTAGAGAAGACCGGGGATCACTTTCATCTTCCCTCGGCTCCAAGAAGCGATTACAAGGCCATGGTGACCATTAGTATGGGGTGTGACCAATGGTGCACCTTCTGCATAGTGCCTTACGTTCGAGGACGATTGAAGAGTCGGCCCATGGATATGGTTGTGTCGGAAGTTCGGCGGTTGGCCCGGCAAGGACACCGCGAGATACTTCTTTTGGGTCAGAACGTAAATGATTACGGAAGAGATCTCGATGAGCCCACCGATTTCGCCCGTCTTTTGGACCATCTAAGCGGACTGGAGGGCCTAGACCGCCTGCGCTTCACCTCCCCGCACCCTCACTACTACACTCAAGAAGTGATCGACAGCATGGCCCGCAACCCGGCGGTATGCGAACACATCCACCTGCCGCTTCAGTCCGGGGACAATGAGGTCCTCAAGCGTATGCGTCGCCTCTACACTCAGGCAGACTTTTTGGACCTAGTCGCTCGAATGAGAGCAGCCATACCAAGCTTGTCCATCACTACCGACATCATCGTGGGGTACCCCGGTGAAACTGAGGAACAGTTTCAGCAGACCCTCAAGGTGGTTAAGGAAGTGGGATTTTCTTCGGCATTCATGTTCGCCTATTCTCCCCGTCCGGGCACTCCAGGCGCCCTGTTTAAGGACCAAGTTCCTGAAGAGGTCAAAATGGATCGCCTGTATCGTCTGATCGAGATTCAAAACGACATATCGTACAAGGAGAATCAATCGCTCTTGGGGCGAGAGTTTCAGGTGCTGGTGGAAGGCCGGAGCAAAAAGCACCAGGACCGGTTCTCGGCCAGGACCAGATGCCACCGGTTGGTGCATTTCCCGGTGGAATCGTCGGAAGACTACCAGGGTCGCCTGGCTTCGGTCAGACTTGAGAAGGGTTTTACGTGGGGATTTGTCGGCGAACTGCTCGATATTGAGTCCCACCGAGGAGCGTGGAGCGAAGTTCAGCAGGCGGTGTAGTCTGGGTCACTCCTGAGCTCAAGAGTGCCCGCAGAGACGCTCTCGTCCAGAAACTCAAGCAAATCCAGCTGCACGCCACAGCGACTTGGGGATGGGTTCTCTTGTTTGAGAATCAGCACCTTGGGTTGGTGATCTCTTTTGGGAAAGTGAAGCCGCATCGGACGGCTTGGCCCACCTCTCGGCTCCCCGAAGCACCCTGCTTAGTCTCTGAGGAGGAGATCCTGGAGTGGTCTCCATTTCATTCGGCGGTTCGTGATTTCGAGCCCTTGTATGTCTATCCGTTTCCCGGGGGAGCATTGCTTTTGAGTTCTGCACGTGCCCCGAGTAGCGAGAGTCTAGACGAGATCTCACTCGTGGTTGAGTCGGTGCTCAGTTCGAGAGAGACGGCCTCTTTGCGTCGCAAAGTCCAAAAATTGAGTGCAGAGCTTCGTGATCGCCGGAAAATCTCAAAGCGTCTGCAACCAGCCCTCGAACGGGGAG
>JBJHCR010000109.1:12952-17224 GCA_050486105.1 Vulcanimicrobiota bacterium | reverse complement strand
CCGATGAGACGCCCGAGATCGTCATATTGAAAAGTCCTGGACTCTCGGACATTCGCCAATTCGAGAGGGTCGGCATCGGGCGAACCGACATCGACCTGGGTCAGACGACACAGAGTGTCGAAATGAGGACGTTCCGGCCTTCTCCAAACGGCTGAAAGCCCGCCTGCATCCCGGATTTCGGCGTCGCCTGCCCTCCTCCGGTCCTCATTACCGATCTAGGGTAAATCCGGTCCTCAGAGTTCAGGCTCCTTGAACTCCGGGCGCAGTCGAACTTTCAGCTCGTCTTATGAAGGCCGAAACATCCTAACCTTCCTTCGTACTCCTCGAGCCGAAGTGCTGGCAAAACCGACGCAAAAGGGCTCGTAAGCCGCCGTGCTCTCCTGATTGAGAGGGTCGATGGAACTAACGGTCCGACCCTGACGATCATAGCTGCTGGTGTGGCTCTTTTCGGACTGGTTCTTGATGCGGGTGAGGGCTCGCAGTTGGGAGAATCCGTCGTAGCTGAATCGGGTACCCGCCGAAGGTGGGTGTCGCATCTCTTGATTGCTGCCGTCCTTGTCTCGGAAGACCTTGACCGGACGGCCAAAAGCGTCGTGCTCGATCTCGGTTTTTCGAGAACTTGCTGCAGATCCACTGTTGGCCGGAAGTTCGACCTCCTTGAGGACCCGGTCGACATATTCAAAGATGGTGTCCACATTGTTGCCGTCGGTGACCATAGTGGGTCTGTCGATATCATCGTATTGGACTTCAATGGTGTTCCCGTTATCGTCTTCGACCTCGATGAGGTTGTCATAGGTGTCGTAGGTGAGTTCGATGGAGCGAAAGTCACTGGGATCGTCCTGGGCTGGATTGAGACTCTTCTGCACCGAGACCTTGGTGAGGTTGGCCCGGGAGTCATATTCCATCAAGGTTTTGAACCCTCGACGGTCGATGACCTCGGTGACCTGACCGGCACCATTGTAATCCAGATAAGTGAACTGGCCGAGAGCGTCTTCGATGCTCTCTAAGTTCCCGGTGGTCGAATTGTACTCGAACTTGGTAGGTGGATAGAAGGTGGTTGGGGCACCGTCGAGATCCGGAGCAGGCCGGCGAACTTCGGTGACCAGGTCGGGAAAGGTGGCATAGGCCGGGTGTTGGTCGTCATCCTCGACATAGGTGAGAACGGTCTCATTACCCTGGGCATCGATGACCTTCCTGAGGTTACCTCGTGGAGTGTATTCGTATTCGGTGATCGCCCCGTTGTGAGCGGTGACCTTGGTGACCAGCCACGGGTCCTCGGGGTTGCCGGAGACTTCGGGGTCGTTATGCTCGTAGCGGGTGACGATGAAAACGGGGTCATCCTGCTCATCGTATTCAAGAAGCTCAAGCTCGGCGACGATCCGGCTGAGGTGATCGTAGGCCCGATAGAGTTCTCGAGGAGGGTTGTTGGAGTCCATGAGATCGGTGGTGACGATCTTGAAAATCGAATCGCTAGAAGACCTTCAAGAGGTAGCCGGTGCCCAAGCTTGCCACACAAACAAAGAGCACAAATGTGATCGCGCGAGCGGAGACGTATTTCTGCGCCCACGCTCCGCAATACATCCCCTGCAAACCACCAAGACCGAGCACCCCACCCCTCGATCCCAGATTGTCTGAAGCAGCCTACCCTGTTATACTGCTGTTATGAAAAGATTCTCTTTTGGTCTGAGTGAATCCCAACTGGAAAGTTTGAGGAAGGTGGCCCAGGAGCGAGGGGAATCGATGGCAGAGATCTGCCGGAGAGCTCTGAACTCTTACCTGCACGGTCAAGCCCAGTTTGCCTTGGAACCCGACTTTGAGATCTTACCGGATCTGGTCGACCCCACCTGGGACAACGCCTTCACCGAGCGCATGTTTGGCGACGTGCTGGGTCGTTCCGAGTTTCCTGAAGCAGCCTCGGCCGGCCAAACAGAAACCGAGCGCGACTTCTTCGCCTACTTCGACCTAGTGGTCGAAGAGTCAGAACCTTGCCCGAGCCCATTTTCTTGGATTCAGGAGATCTGCCCCGAGGACCAGTTTGAGAACGTCGACTTTTCCCAGTGGGAGCCTGAAAACTGGCCGGATTACGACAAGCAGAACCTCCTTGGGATCACTTGGCTTCCTAGGAAGCCTGAGCCAGAAAAACGCTCTTATCCATCTCGTTCCCAGTCACGCACCCGTTCTCATTTTCGCTCCCAAGCCCAAGCCGAACCGAGCTGGCTCGACCGGGAATGGACCTAAGCACTTAACCTCACTTGTCCGGCGTGGTTTGCGACATCTTGGTGGTGGGGTCTGGGATTGCCGGGCTTTGCTTAGCCTGGGAGTTGGCCCAGTTTGAGCAACGTGTCCTCATAATTACCGATCACCGTCGCAACGCCTCTGAGGCCGCTGCGGGTTTGCTGAGCCTAGCCGGGGGTCGAATTTCCCGACTTCACCTGGAGCTTCGCCGGAGGTGCCTGGCCGCTTATCCCGATTTTCTTAGGCGGTTAGCCCAGGACTGCCCTCATCGGGTGGAATTCTGCCAATTTGGACATTTGCGGCTCTCCGTGGACCCTGAACGAAGTTCTGCTCTCGAGTCCTTTGCCCGAACCCTGCAAGGGCTGGGTGTGCCGGCTCAATATCTCAACCAAGCCCAGGCTCAATCACGAGCATCAAGCCTACCCGAATCCGTTCAAGCGGCCGTCTTGCTCGAAGACGCCAGAGTCGATCCAGTGGTTCTTTTGAACTCCTTAGAAGAGGCCCTGGCGGTGAAGGGGGTCGGCAAAATCGAAGCCACGGTCGCGGCCGTGGCCGGCTCTGGTGTCATGCTCGGGGACGGGCGCGAACTTTCTGCCCACGCCGTGGTGGTGGCGGCAGGACCCGAAACCTGGACCCTCCTGGGAGAAGACCCTGAGAAGCTGTGGCAAACGCAACCCGGATGGTGCCATGAAGTGAGCTTGGAATCCGAACTCTCCCACTCTTTGGAAGACCCGCACGCTCCTTGGACGGTGGTGCCGAGGTCCGAAAGCCTCGCCCGCCTCGCCACCACCGTTGAACCAACCGAAAGGTGGCCCGAGGGACTGCCTCCAGGCAAGTTCGAAGCTCAGCCACCTATCTTCGGGGTTCGAGTGAGTCCTCCCGATGGCTTACCTATGGCCGGTTTGTGGAGCGAGGGTCTGGCCGTGCTCGCAGGACTCGGCCGCAACGGTTTCTTGACCGCTCCACTGCTGGCTCGGACTCTAGCTCGCCAGCTCGTGCTAAACGAAACCCCCGCTTGGCTTGGTCACTTTTCGCCACATCGACCAAAACTCGCTCACCGAAGGCCTCACTCTCGACCCTTGCCCTAACAGCCAGGGTCCGCTAAACTCCAGGCTATGATTTCAGTCTGTTTTGTCTGCCTCGGAAACATCTGTCGCTCTCCCACCGCCGAAGGGATCATGCTGAGCCTAGTGGAGCGGGAGGGCCTATCTCAGGCAATCACGGTCGACAGCGCCGGAACGGCCGCTTACCACACCGGCGAACCGGCCGACCGCCGTTCGGCTCGGGCAGCCAAAGCTCGAGGGGTAGAGCTTCCCAGTCGGGCCCGGCAATTCAAAAGAGAAGACTTCGACCGCTTCGATTATGTGCTGTGCATGGACTCGAGCAACCTTCGCGAGATTTCTTCCTTGGCCAACGGAAAACATGACCATAAAATTCGTCTCCTGAGAGATTTTGACCCCAACTCTCCCAAGGGGAGCGCTGTTCCCGACCCCTACTACGGGGGCGACCGGGGCTTTGAAGACGTTCTCGATTTATGCTTTGCGGCCTGCGAGCACCTGCTTGAGCACCTCGTTCAAGAGCACGACCTCTCAAGCACCCTGTGATTCCCTCAGCCACTCGTGCCGCCATCGAGGAGGCCCTCGGGGAACCCCTAACCTCGAGTCGACCTCTGGCAGGTGGGGATATCTCGGCCGCCTATCTGATCGAAACGGCGAAAGGTCAGAAGTTCTTTCTGAAGGTTAACTCCGCAGTGCCCGAGGATTTCTTTGAGGCCGAGGCCCAAGGCCTGAATTGGCTGAGGGAATCCTGCCCGTTGAGGGTCCCGGAGGTGATCGCCGTAGGAGGGGCACCGGCCTTCCTGATCTTGGAGTACCTCGAATCGAGAACTCGCAATTCGGGTTTTGAAGAAATCCTGGGTCGTGGCCTGGCTTCCCTCCACCGCTCAAGCAGCCCCTTCTTTGGCCTGGATCGGAACAACTATATTGGGCGTTTACCCCAAGCCAACCAGGCTACCGAAACCTGGTCGCAATTCTACAT
>JBJHCR010000109.1:0-12942 GCA_050486105.1 Vulcanimicrobiota bacterium | reverse complement strand
ATTCTACATCGAGCAACGTCTGAAACCTCAGGTGCAGCAGGCCATAGAGAGCGGGCGGGCCCCAACGAGTTGGAGAGGGCGCTTCCAGCGATTGTATGAAGCCCTGCCGGGCTCGATTCCCGAGGAACCCCCCGCCAAGCTCCACGGAGACCTTTGGGGCGGCAACCTGTTGGTTGGGCCAAAGGGAGAGCCATGCCTCATCGATCCGGCGGCCTACGCTGGCCACCGAGAAGTGGATCTAGCCATGATGAAGCTCTTTGGCGGTTTTGGGCCCACCGTCTTCTCGGCATATCAGGAAAGCCATCCCTTAGCTGAGGGTTCTGCTGAACGAGTGCCCTTGTACCAACTTTATCCCCTCCTGGTTCACGTGAACCTTTTTGGCGGTGGTTATGTAGCTTCGGTGGAGCGAGCGCTGTCCTCGTTGCCGTAGGCTAGGGGGCTGCTGAACGAGTCTCGGGCACCTCCGGTGAACGCTCCGCTTGCGATCCGACTAAATCAGCAGCCTCAAACGAGACTGTAATCTTTTGGCAACATTTTCACCTCGAGAATTGCGTTTACGTAGCGTCGCTCCGACATAATGCAACTATCATCAACTTTCGGACTAAGGATGGCTGCCATGAATATCGGAACGCTGAACTCTCTAAAGACCCCCGCCATTAACGCAAATCATTCCAACATTGCCGGTCGAGTTACTCAGCCCGAGTCGAACCACCAGCAACCCCAGGTCTCCGGTCCCATCGACTTCTCAACTCTGTCGTTTGAGTCAGCCGGAGCGGACACCCTCGGTTCTGGAACTCTCAACCTCTTAAGTGCTCTACAAGAAGACATCCCAGATAAAGGCCAAGATGAGACCGCCACCGCTGCTGGAAATGCTGGCATCCCAAGTTCGCCCGGTGCTTTGACCGGCGGTGGAGGCATAGGCAACGTCTTCGGCGCCCACGGGCAGGTTTCTAAAGTCGACAGCGAGTTCAAAAGCTTGATCGGACGCGGGGGTGGTGGTCTCGGAGGAATGCTAGGCGGGAGAACCAGCGAAATTGATGACGCGGAGCCCTCTAGAACCAATATGATGAGGAATCGCACCGACACGGCCAAGAACAGTTTGCGCAATATCAATTGAGTGAACTTTCTTCTGGTCTTGAGCGGATTCTCGCCTTGGTAGCCCGAACTTGGCGGTATGGGTTTTCACCAACACATCACCCCTAAGCAAGCCGAGCTGATCCGGAATTCTCGCCTCTTCTTTGTCGCCTCGGCCCATCCTAATGGCCAACCTAATCCGAATGGGGAAGGGCCGGTGAACATCTCTCCCAAGGGTGGAACTCCGCTTCACCTGATCGACCCCAATACCGTAGCGTACCTGGACTACCCGGGGAGCGGGAACGAAACGGCCAACCACATCCGGGCGGGCGGTCCGGTGACCATTATGGTCATGTCCATGGAACCTGACGACGCCGCCATCGTTCGTCTGTACTGCACCGGCACAATCGAGACCGACCGGTCTACTCCTCTGTCCCAAAAGGTCTTGGGAGCTGCGGCCCGTCATTTAGCCAACCAACCAAGGCAACTCTTCAGCTTTGCCGTGACTAAGACCCAGACTAGCTGCGGGTATGGCGTTCCCATTTATGAGTTTGTTGGTGACCGAACCAAAGAGCAACGTGGCCGCGCCTACAGAGACTAGCCAAGTTCGTGTCCTGGTGTCGAGAAAACCGTGAAGGAAAGAAGCTCACCAACAATGACCGCAGAGACCGAAGCAAAATACGTTCAAGCCGTGCATCACTGGCTAGAAACGGCAGTGATCGGCTGGAACCTGTGTCCCTTTGCCGGTCGAGAGGTGTCGGCCGGCCGGGTTCGGTTTGCGGTAACCCCGGCCCAAACGGAAGAAGCGCTTTTGCTGGCTCTCCAGGATGAGTTGGAGTTCCTGACAGCGCATCCCGAAATCGAAACCACACTTCTGATTCACCCTTACGTCTTGAACGATTTCTTAGACTACAATCAGTTCCTGGAACTCGCCGATCTGCTGCTCCAGGATCAAGGGTTGGAGGGGGTGATCCAGATCGCAAGCTTCCACCCGAACTACCAGTTCGCGGGGACCGACCCTGATGAAGTCACCAACAGCACCAACCGCTCTCCGGTACCACTGCTCCATCTTCTGCGTGAGGACAGCTTGGAGAAAGCCATCGAGGCCTACCCCGACGTGGATGAGATCCCAAACCGAAACATGGATCTGATGAGAAAACTCGGTCCAAGCAAAGTCGAAAAGGTTCTTAAGCTGAGCTCTAGTCTGCTTCCTGATGAGAGTGTTCCCTGACGGCATACCTCTGGTTTGTTACCTTTTGTCAACAGCTTCGAGCCCTGTTTTTGCGTACACTTGACAGCAGTCAGGTAGAGTCGGGACAAGAAGAACCCGACATAAGGAATGGCGATCATGCTCACTAAAACACTCAGTTCTCAGCGAACTCTCCTCACCGAGGCCAAACACACCCAGAAGTCCGACCCAAAAACGATGGACTCCAAACTCCCGCAACAAGTGTTGGCGGGGTCTCACACCTCTGAGGGCACCTCTGCGGAACAGATTCCCCAGGACGAGTTCCAACCGAGCGGCCCCAACTCTCCCTTCCAGCGGGGCTACCAGGAAGCCCGAGGCGAGTTTCGCGCTTGGCACGAGAAGCTTCCCGGGTCTCTCTTGGAAAAAGTTGAGGTTCCTAACCAAGCCGGTGAAGATCTCACCGTGGACATCTTGACTCTCCCGGCCCAGGACAAAGCCGACAACGTACTAGTCATAAGCTCCGGAGTGCACGGAGCCGAGGGCCCTCCCGGTTCGGCACTACAAGAGTTGTTCCTTAAGGAGTTCCTGCCTGAGCTGGATCGCTCCAAAACCTCGGTCGTATTCGTCCACGCGGTGAACCCCTGGGGTTTCGAAAACAACCACCGCTACACCGAAAACAATGTGGACCTCAACCGCAACAGCGTCAAGAATATCGACACCTTTGACAACTATCCCAACGAACTCTACGGAAACGTTCAGAAATTGATGACCGCCTCCAAACCCGCCCGTTGGTATGCCCTCACCCAAGCCAAGCTCGGCTTCGGGCTGGTGAAGAGTCTGTTGCAAAGCGGTTTTGACCGGGGCAAGGTCACCCAGTCGGTGGCGGGCGGACAGAACGTCGATCCCCGCGGGGTCAACTACGCCTCCACCAAACATGAACCCCAGATTCCCGCCATCAGGGATATTTTGTCCGAGCGGATCGGCCAGGCCAAACGGGTGGTCCACTACGACATTCACACCGGTCTGGGGAGTCGCGGTCACCTGCATATGATCGACAACACCGACCCCCCGGCTGCCCAAGCCAGCAAGGACTTCATCACCCCTTTAACCGACGACCCGGACGACACCATCTGGTACAACTCAAGCTCAGACCCAGGCTTCTACGATGTCTCCTTGGGGGACTTCACCAACGTCAGTGAAGTGGCTGCCTCCCCTGAGGCGAAAGTGCTTTCTTATACGGCGGAAGTCGGCACTCTGGGCAAAGGGCTGTTCCAGCAGATCGACTCCGCCGCTCGATATCACGAGCGCAATTCTCTGGGCTTCTTTGCCGACCAACTCTCTGAAGACAAGAAACAAGCGATCCTCGACCGTTGCACGGAGATGTATAACCCGACTGACGACGCTTGGCGAGAGCAGACCACCGACAACTTTCGCCAACTCTTCCGCCACACCGTCCGGTCCTTCAACCAGGGGCTCTAGCGAACCACCTCGGGCGGAATGGTTCGGTGCTCAAGGGGGTGCGGGAACTTAGACCTGAACACACCTAACGGGATGCTCGGGAACAGAGATGTCCGGGAAATCGACCTCAGTTTTCTGGGAAACCTGAGGTCGACCTTGAGCCCGAACGCACGAGACAGGCCTTAATTCATCGCCGCAAGTAAGCGCTGCGCAGTCTGCGCAAAGGTCCCGGCCTTGTCCGTGCCGTTGACAATCCGGCGGGCGTTGTGGAAATCGGTCTGATTGCCGTTGATGTAGTGGTCGAGTCGTCGACCGGTGAAAGTGCCGTCCTTCATCCCACCAACCAGAATTCGTGCGGCCACCTGAGGGTTCTTGGCTAAGTTCGGATTGCCCACCAAGTCCATCCCCAGCCTGCGAGACCAGTCGGTGTAATTACGTCGCCCGGTGATCTGAACATAGCCCCGACCTTTAAAGCGGACTCCGTCGCCAGGCTGATTGTTGCCTAGGCTACTTCGGCCCTCGTAGGCTCGGCCGGAAGCGAACTCTTCCATGTGCGCCCCAGCCCCCGACTCGTGCACGGTGGTGGCCAGAATATAGGCCAGCTGGGCTTTGTTGTTGATACCCTGTCGTTGAGCTTCAGCCACAATGATGGGGAAATGCTGACGAGCCGCATTCTGATGACCTCTTGGCAGGGCCGCAACGAGACGCTCAACATTGATATTCCCGACATTACCCGCCGGACCCATGGGAGGAACTCCCCCAGGTCCTCCGGGCCCACCAGCGGAACCGTAGGGACCGCTTCCTGGGGGTGGAGCGCCGTAAGGACCTCCTCCACCCATCTGGGGGAATGCTCCCATTCCCGGGCTACCGCCTAGAAAATTGCCGAGTGGAGATCCCCCCATGGGACCGCAACCGCAGCCCCCACCGGGCATCCCAAACTGACCCGGACCCATGGGCATGGGAAAGTTCTGCCCCATCTGCCCCATCATCTGCTGCATCATCTGCATCATGGCCATAGCCATCATGCCGAAAGCCGACATCATCATCTGCTGCTGAGGATTGCCGGGGAAGGGCCCCATCGCGCCTGGATTCGCTCCAAAGGCATGAAACGGCTGTTGGCCGACTCCAAAAGAGCCGTTGAACTGCATATTCAACTGCATTTCGCCTCCAATTAAGTTAGTCTTGTCAACAGTATAACCCAAGCGTGAAATGCACCCAAGCCTCGAAGCCCACATTTTACATGATTGTAACAACGACAGCGAACTTGTGAGGCTTGACGTCATGCGATTCTCTGCAAACAGAGAAGGAAGGTGGCCTCCACTTATCCGACTCCAAAGACGCGGTCACGAAAAATCCTGTCGGCGAAATTCTCCCAGGGCATGGCGCAACGAATAAGGGGGTGAACTGTTTGAGAAGATCGAACTCGTGTCTGTGAAGGTCTCCGACCATAACAAAGAACTCATCCTACGTGCCCAGGGTATAGCCCGGCGCCTTTGGGGCTTTCTCCCGTTGAGCGGTTCAGGTTTGGCACTCTGCCTCGTTCTCGTAGGGGTCACTATCGTCTTTGGTCTCCGTCGTTCTGACCACGTTCTACTCTTGTCTGGAATCACCGTAGGAGTGTTGGCCTTGCTCGACATCTTCATGGTGACCATCACCGCAGCTTATATAGCAGTGAAATTCCGCAAACAGAGCCTCGAGAACTCAAGGCAGCGCCTCAGACTGGTCACCGGCCATCCCTCTCCTGGACAGCGACGCCTAGGACGCTGGCTTCCGCCCTTGGTAGAAGGGCGCACCCAGATCCTACACCCGTCCGACTTTGAATGCTTCTGGAAGCGCGAACCTGACGGCTCGAGACAAGAATGGATCACCCCCGGCAGGCGCTGCGAGCTGGAAGAAAACTTTCTGATGAAGCGACGGGTGATCGTCAACGATGTCCTAGGGTTTTCCACTATCGACTGGGAGTCGAGTGAACCCATCTCCATCACTGTGGTCCCACCGCCTCTCCCGATTCCCTCGTACAGCCTGATTCGCGCCTGGTTCTTAGGCGACGATCATCCCGACCCCCGAGGCGAACCCCAGGGAGATCGGGTGGATATGCGGCAATATGCCCATGGAGACCCTCCGAGACTCCTTCTTTGGAACATATACGCCCGCACCGGCAAACTGATGGTTCGAGTTCCTGAAGCCGCAGTAGCCACCGCCCCGAGGACTTGCGCCTATTTGGTTGCCGGACCCGGCGACGAGCCTGTGGCCAGCCTAGCCCGAACCATGGTAGAGAACCGACTCCTTGGTGAAGGATGGAGGTTCGGGGCAGACGGCTCGCCGACCAGCGTCACCCAAGCGGAGGAAGCCCTGAGAGTGATCGCCCGCTCCGGGAACCCTGGGGTACGGTCCGGCGACGGTCTCCCGGCCTTTCTGGAAGAAGCTGCCCGCCTCGGATTCGGGAGTTGCATTTTGCTCTTGCCGCCAGGAGGGGGAACCTGGAACGACAGCGTCGCCTCAGCCTTATTGCACTCCCCCATCTCGGTGAGCTTATTGACCGTAGCGTCTCTTCGGCAAACGAATAGGGAACCGGATTGGCATCGTTGGGTTTTCTATGAAGAGAAAACCAGCACCAACCCCCAAGAACTTTTTGCCGGCCTAACCTCTTCGGCGGTAGCAGACTGGTTGGTCTTCGACCCTGAGCAGCAACAGTTGATCCCCCTTCGAGTGAAAAACGAAAGTGCTCTAGGTGGGCGAAGTTGAAAAAGGGCTTACCGAAGGAGCGTTTTCGGCTCCTAGATCTAGGCTCTGCTATCACTTGGGGCTTAGCCTGGGTGGTCCTAGCTTCCACTTTGGCCACCCCGGCCGCTTCCTGGGCCAGCCTCCTGACAGGCTTTCTAGGGTTCTTTATAGGGCGAAAGTTGGTGGGGTCCAGCCTGAGGACCCCAACCGTAGCCCTCGGTGTGTTGTTGGCCTTGCCGCTTTCGTACTTTCTGTTGAGTTGGCCGACCCGAAGTCCATTTTTGGCCTCGCTTTTTCCTTCTCCGACCAGTCTGGTGTTGGTCACCGACTTCCTCACTTGGGGAGCAGCAGCCTTTCTCGTGGTTGGCAGCTTTCAGCTTGTTTCCGGACGCTACCCGATCTTCATCAGCCTTGAAGTCCTGATCGTAGCCCTTTGCTTAGCCACCCCTTTTGCAGCCCACCGAGACGGATTCATCAATAGGCCCTACTTTCTTATCGACCCTCTCTGGTCCCGAGGTTATGACCCGGTTCCCATTCTGCAGGGACTGGGAATTCTGGTGGCAGTTGCCTTGGTGCTTTTGACTATTGGCCGAGCAACCAAAAGGTCATCTCTGCTGGATCTGATCCTGTTATCATTGATGGCCCTGACGCTGTATCTCTACATTCCCCAGGAAGCCCTTAGAGACTTGGTAGCCGATCCCCCGGGAAGCTCCGGATTGACCGGGGAGCCTCGAGAAGCTCAGGACGATGAAGACGGAGTTCCTCCACCCCAAGGCTCGGGCGCCGAGCCCATGTCCGGTTCCACAGGCGGAGACGGAGATTCCAGCGACAATCCCTTTCCATTTGAGACCTCACAGAAGCAAGAACCCAAGCCGGTCGCCGTGGTGATCTTTCGAGACGACTATGATCCCCCTGATGGCTATTACTACTTCAGGCAAACCGCCTTCTCGCAATTCAATGGATTTCGCCTGGTAAAAGACACCACCGACAAAGCCGACCGCGACCTATTTAAACGATTCGCCACTCAAACGGAAAGGGTTCCACCTCCCGCTGCAAGGTTCAACGTTCGAACTCGGAAACTGGAAACCAGGATTGCCCTCATTAGCTCCCACAAGGAGCCCTTCGGTCTGGTCAACCCGGTTCAGATGACTTCAGCCCCCAATCCCAAACCAGATCAGTTCGAGCGCGCCTACGACGTTGAGTCTCAAGTTTACATCGGAGACTATTCAGACGTCTTAGCCAGCCGACTGCAGTCCTCCGCTTGGTCGGAAGAACTCAAACAGCACTATTTGGGATATCCTGAAAATGATCCTCGATATTTGGAGCTCGCCCAGGAGATCGTCGAGATCGTTCCAGAGCAGTATCGCGACTATCCCTTGGCCATGGCCCTAGCCATCACTCTGCATCTGGGAGAAAATGGAATATACACCCTTAAACCCAGGCCGGTTGGGGAGTCCGAAGACCCCACGGCGGACTTTCTATTTGGCGACATGACGGGCTATTGCGTACATTTCTCCCACGCTTCGGTCTATCTGATGCGCAGTCTGGGAATTCCGGCTCGCGTTGCCGCTGGGTACGCGGTGGAAGCTCGCAACCGTCGAGGCTCGGCACTCTTGATCCGCAGCAGTGAGGCGCATGCCTGGCCTGAAATCTGGCTCGAAGGCCTCGGATGGCATCCTCTCGACGTCTCCCCTCAAACTAATCTGGACACCTCGGACCCCCCCCCGACTTTGACCTGCAAGCCATGCTGGCTGAAATGGCCCGAGAGGAGAAGGAACTTTTCGATCAGCCCCCGCGTTTCGATCTAAGACAATGGCTTCGCAACCTATTCGAAAAAGTCGCGCGGATGCTGCCTTGGTTGCTGGGGGCCCTGATCTTCTTGGGCTATGGTTTTAAAGTCGAAAGGCGATTCGCTTATCGTTTTGAAAAGGGAGAAAAACGTCTCCACTGCCTCTATCGGGCAGCCCTGGACAAACTCGGAGAAGTAGGAGTCCACCGAGAGTACGGCCAGGACCGCCTAACTTTCGCCAAGCAGAACAAGGAGAAGTATCCCAACCTGTTGCCCCTAACCGAAGCCCATTTGAAAATGGTCTTCGGAGATCCAGAATTACGGAATCAGACCATGGATGAAGTCGAGATATTGAAAAGGTATCGGTCCTTTGAACAAGACCTGAATTGCAACCACCCGTGGTGGCGGCGCGCTTTAGGTCTTGCCAATCCCATCAGTTGGCTTTGGACGAAGTGAACCCTCTACTTGGCTTCCCTCAGAAAGGCAGACATCCCTAAGAATGCTCCACATTCCCCAACCTAAGCCCAGCAAATCCGACCTTCACTCCGCCCGAGAGGTTCTCGCTCGCCTCAAAGGACGCCTGGTCCACGCCGTACGCGGTCGCGACGATGTCATCGACTTACTCTTGGTGGCTCTTATGGCCGACGGCCATGTCCTTTTAGAGGATTTCCCTGGTTCAGGCAAGACCTCCTTGGCCAAGGCCCTGGGAGAGTCGATCACTCCTGCGCCTACCGAGGACCGCTTGGCCTCCTTCCGGCGAGTGCAGTTTACCCCGGACCTGCTCCCTTCGGACATCACCGGCGTCTCCATCTTCGAGCCAAAAACCGGCACATTTCACTTTCAGCCGGGCCCACTCTTCGCCTATGTGGTCCTCGCCGACGAAATCAACCGAACCTCTCCCAAAGTTCAATCCGCCATGCTTGAGGCCATGGCCGAAAAGCAGGTCACCTCAGACAATGTCACCCATAAACTCGACGACCTCTTTTTTGTCATTGCCACGCAAAATCCCAGGGATCTCGTTGGGACTTTTCCACTTCCCGTAGCTCAACTCGATCGCTTCCTTTTTAAGATCATCATGACTCACATCGACCGAGACTCAGAAATCGAAGTCTTGAGGTCCTATAAGGACAGGCGCCGAGATCCCCCAACTGAATTCCCAGAGATCAGTCGTGACGAGGTGCTTGCCGCACGATACGCCATCGATCAAGATATCTACCTGGCCCAAGAAGTTCAAGACTGCCTGGTGGATATCGCCACCACCTTGCGGAATTCTCCGAAAGTCTCGCAGGGTGTTTCGACTCGCTCCCTGGTCCTAGCCCTACCTGCCCTGCAGGCAGCGGCGCTCATGAATGGGCGCGATCACGTGATTGGAGAAGACATTGAATGGTTAGCCCCCCATATTTTTCGACACCGCATTGAGTTGGCCCCAGGAATCGATGATGCTGCTTCGGTGATTCGTGAGTGCAGCAGAGAACCACTGGAAAGACTTCAGAGAAGCACCCTTAGACGATGATTGCCTTCGTCGGACATAGCAGGTTCTGGCGGAAAGTCACTCTTGCTGCTGTCTGGGCCAGCCTGCTATTTTTCTCTCTCCAATCTAGTCCAGCTTCGGCTCAAAATCCATATCTGGACGGAACGCCAGCCGAAAAGGCGGCTCTTGAGACTCTAGGCGAATACAAATTAGTCCGACTCAGAGAAGAAGCTCGGGAGATCCTCAAAGACAATCCCGACAGCTTTGCTGGCAACTACCTCCTTGGATTCTCTCTTCACAACTCCGAAGGGGACCTTCCCCGAGCCAAATTCTACTTGGAACGCAGCGCCAAACTCTTCCGAGACAAGTATACGGAGAATCCTCCGCTCCATTCGCCCTGGGGCTGGTACGAGAGGACGATCCTGGAACTGATCCAGGTTAACGCTGAAATGGACCTCTATGAAGAGCAGGTGGCCATGCTCGATGAATACGTTCGCTTGAGTAAGATGATCGTGGGACGGGAGCCTCCCACGGTGCTTGCCGCCTATGCCTGGCCTCTCATGAAGCTCAAGAGAGAGGACGAAGCTCGGCAGAAACTTCAGGAAGTCTCAGTCTACGAAGATGAAGGCACCAGGACCACCTATTTGAATACTCTAGGCGCCCTAGAAATGGAGTTTGGCAACCCTGAAGCCTCTTATGCTGCCTTCAAGCAACTGCTGGAAGAAGTGCGAAACAGAGGGTGGCCTCAAACTGCGACTTATCTCAGAAACCTGGGAGAGGCTTCGGCCGGCATTGGCCGCTTCGATGAAGCAGAGCGCCTGTACTCCGAGGCGACCCGCTACTTTGATACCTTCACCTACTCAAACCCCTGGTTTGACCTGACATTTTTGTACCTGGCCCAAGCTAGATTCTCCGAGGCGGTTGACGCATTGCAGAAGACACACGCCTGGCGCTTCGCCGTTCAACCCTACCTGGCTCAGCAATCGTGGGCCCAAGACCAGCACGCCACAGCAGAGCTCCTTCTACACCTAGGGGAAACAGAGAAAGCTCTTGCCATCGCCGAGAATATCGTTCGGCGCCCCGATCGCCAAGGGGGAGACTCCATACAGCTCGACCAAAAAGAGACCGGCACCTTGCTGCTCTATCGAGCCTTACTGCTCAGCGAGGCGGCCCGTACTCAAGAGCGCCTCACCTGGCTGTCCGGCTGGGAGTGGTGGCAAGCCGTACTTGAGAGACGAGAACTCTTAGCGAAGGCCAAGATCGCCGGACTCAAGATCAAAGCCATGGCGACCAATCACGACCGCATAACTTCGTCTTTGAGACCATACTACGCACCTGGCACTATCGTCATAAGTGACTGGCATCGACCCGATCTGGTCGCGGTGTATGGAGCCGGCGTCACTTCTGAAGCGTTAGAAGTCCTGTTCCGGGACCCTCCCCGCTCATTTGAACACGAGGAGTCTGTGCTCTCGGTGATCCAGGCTGAGGCACTCTGGGCCTCTGGAAGACGGAAGGATGCTATTCCTGTGCTCGTGAAGGCCATCTCCGACCTCGGGGAGTCCCGGGCTGTGCTCAGGGCTCGAGCGGAAGCTAGACTGGCATCGATTCTTTTTCGTGAGGGCAAGACTGAGGACGGAATAGCCGTGGCTACCAGAGTCTTTGATACCGCACCGGCTATGTTTCGTCATCTGGACACCCCGATTCCTATCCGCTTGGAAACGGACAATGACCCCCAGTCCAAGAAGGCCGCAGCCTTGATCCGGAAGAGCCCCCGGTTCACCGTCTCTTCTCAGGGTTTTCCCTTATCCATACGTCGCGGCGGCTCTAGCCTAATCGCTACCCTTCTCACTCCTCAGCAGTCCCTCATCAATGAAGTCTCTGTGTCTATGGAATCTCAAGATGAGCAGGAGCCGAGCACGCACTTGGCAGAGTTGTTCCACCAAAAAGTTTTCTCCCCCAGGATCGATCTGAGCCAGAGAGACATCAACTCGCTAGACGGTTCCACCTTGACCGAATCACGCCGCACTGACCGAGTTGGCGAAGCCATAGGAAGGCCCCCAAAAACGATCTCTCCCTAGGAAGCCAACAGGCCCACCGAAGGGCGTGCGCTGCTCGGCCCACCAGGAAAAGACCCTCCTCGGTATCCCGAAGAGGGTCTTTTTTTTCCCGAAATGACAGGAGGCATGCTCCTAGCCTCGATTTAGAGCTGGTCCTTTTCGGGGCAGCTTCCGGTTTCGAAACTTACCCTGCATTTCGGTCTTTAAGGCGGTGATGGTGGACATATCTGGCTCCTAATTAGCTTCTGGGCTCAGCGTACTTCATAAGACTGAACGAGAGCTTTGAAAGGTCATCCACTTCGTTAACTTTTTGTAAAATCTCATCAAAGGTCAACGCCAATTCTTAGGTTTGACAGAGCACTTGTGCAACGTCCGTGAAGTTCGTCCCAACCAATGGTGGTCAGGCGCCGGGAACCCGCGCTTGCGAGGGTGGCCGCGTCCCCGTGGGTGATGCAAGAAGAAGCGAACGCTTAATACCAGGCGTATTTGAGTGAGCTTCGACGCCGCGAGAGAGGATGCATGGCCGCCAGGACTAGGGACGAACTTCCTGGACGCACCACTAGGTACCGTGAGTTAAAGAGCAAGCGATCACCCCGAAAAGGGGGATGTGCGTCGGGTTCGAAGCCCGAACCATGGAGATAGGCACGATACTCAACAGCAAGATTCTAGCCGCTGGCTGGAAGGATTTGGAAGCAGTGCTCCATCAAATTCTTCCCGAATCAAAGGTCAAAATTCTAGACCTCAGACCCGTCACTGAGCTCAGCAAATCCGTACCCGATCTTCCGGAGGCCTGGCACTACCGACGAGTGCCCCTGCGAGGTTGCACGATTTCAGAACAAGATTTCGACATTTTGCGGCGCTCGATCCATAAGGCCTCTACCCTTGTCTTGCTCTGCACCGAGGCCCGACGAGCCGAACTGGTGGCGTTGGCTTTCTTCGCCAGACAGCAAAGACGCACCCTGAGCGCTGAGGAAGTCGAGCGTTTGGGGCTTGAATCGGAAGAAGATCAAGCCTTATTGAACTGGCTCATCGCTTACCTTGAGCGCCACTCTGGCACCGAACTCAATGAAGAATTCGTGCTTTGAGGTTTTTCTCAGGCCCTAGGAGGCTGGCCGGAAACCCCCTTGACAATGAAATTGTTACAGCTTGAAGTAAGGTGCAGTGAACCGAAACCCCTAAT
>JBJHCR010000108.1:4038-17573 GCA_050486105.1 Vulcanimicrobiota bacterium | reverse complement strand
ATTCTGACCTGTCCCCGGTGTCCGTGGGTGGGTTTTTGGGTGGACTCGAGCGAGCTCCATGGCTCTGACTTTGACGTAGTGGCTGGCGGAGTGGAGGGCGGAGTGACCGAGGAGCTCGGCGATGTGGCGGAGCTTGGCGCCTCCTTCTAAGAGGTGGGTGGCGCAGGCGTGACGGAGGCCGTGCATGTTGAATCTGAAGTCGAGTTTTGTGCTGTAGCGGGCCCCGAGATTGATCAGGCCGTCACGGGTGAGAGCGGTGTGGTGATAGGTGAGCCAGAGGGCTGTGCCGACGTTGGGACCTTGGATTTGGTGGCGGCCGCTTTCTAGACAGCGGATCAGGCTCTCCAGAGCCGGCTTGGTGGGGGGGAACGCAGCGGTCCCAGCCGTTTTTGGTATCTCGGAGATTGACTAGGCCTTGGCCTAGATCGAGAGACTCTAAAGTGAGGGCGGCGGCCTCACCGACACGGAGGCCGCTTCCATAAAGGACCTCGAAGATCGCTCTGTCACGGAGGCCCTAAGGCTTGGAGAGATCCGGCAAATAGAGGATGCGTCAGACAAATACGCAGGTGGTGAACCACCACCCATTCCTGCACCCAGTAAAGTACAGATTGACCTACCTCCTCTTCCCACCTCGCGTTCTGGCCGCACCCCTCCAGCTCTAGGTGGGCGGAATGGGCGGGTAATAGAACAGCTTGACTGCCAGAGTCAGGCTGGAGCCCCTAGCCAAGCGGAAATACTCACAACATTTTGCTCGTTCATTATTGTCCCTGTGAAATCGTCCATTGGTTGCCAAATATTCCCGAAAGCCGCAGGCGTTCCCACCGGACAATTACGCAAAAATGTCCACAAGCCGAAGGCGTTCCCGCAGGGCCATCCACAGGAAAAAAATGCACTTCGCAATCTGTCAAGGGGGTTCCCGGTCGGACCTCTAGCCAAACGGACCCGTAGGAAACACCCCCCATGTGAACCGCTCGTCTAAGTGCGCGAGGGTCCAAACCAGGGCCCAGGTGATGGCCAAGGATGTGCTGCAAAAGAGAATTGTCTCGGTCGCTTTCGCCCTCATCATCCAGGCAAGGAACGCCGCCAGAAATCCTAGGGCTGCGGCGATAAAGAGCATATATAACGAAACAAAAAGCACCATCGCCCCGCCGTAGGCCAATGCACCTAGGCTAAGCCAGGGCACGACGACAAATGCGATTCCATGTCGACGAGTCTTCATTCAGAAACCCCTGCCAAACTCACTTCCTGAGCCTCCTTTCGAAACGTTTCGGCGCGAAGCGGGAAAACTCCGTCACCTCGAAAGCGAGTTGCTAGACAGAGCGCGATCCCCGACTTCGGTGTTTTGAGTGGGCAAGTACCCTCCCTAACTTACCTGTTGTCCTTCAGGGCTTGTTGGAGTTCCTTGACTCCAGTTCGCACTCGCTGGCCGCGCTGGGATTCCTTTGTCTCTATGGCTTGTACACCCAGAGTTCCAAAGACGATGATGGAGAAGCCGAGTTGGGGGGCAATCCAGTACGCCCCTACGCCTACGAGGAAAACGCCTCTCCCCAAGGCCCAACTCATGGTCTTGACCTTAGCCTCCAAATCCTTGAGAGATTGGGCCAACTGGCCAAGCTCCCCCAGGCTTTCGGCGAGACATTGCCGAGCGGCCTGAGCCCGGCGGCTTCGCTCGGGGCTCTCGGTCAGATGAAGACCGGTGAGGTCGGTGGGGAGTTCCGTGGCGTTCAGAAAACAGGCCACGGAACAGTGGGTCTTACCATCAAAGAGGTTCTCTTGGTCGACCACCACCCCATCCTGCACCCAGTAGAGTACAGAGTGATCTTCCGTATCTTCCCAACTCACGCTCTTGCCACTGTTCTTCAGCTTTAGGTGAGCGGTCAACAGGAAGGCTACGCTGGCCTCTTGCTGTGGCTTGATGGAACGAAGGGTTTTCTCTCCCACCTCTCTGAGGCCTTCCCCGCTCCAGGCCAACGAGAACGTGGTCGTGCTCTGGGACGGCAGCTTTTCAAAGGTGCCTGGGGGGAGGCTCAGAGCGGGAAGATCGGCTTTCTCAAATCTCAAACTCAAGGGATAGCTCTCGTCACTCAACCCGTGAGTGGGGCAAAATTGTAAGGAATCCACTCTGCGTGCATCCACCGTCAGAGGCACCGGGCAGGTGTAGCAGCAGCGGCTCAGGGTGGTCTGGATCTCGAGGTTTCGGCTTCCGGACTGGGTCAGGCCCTTCACCCAAGCCAGCTTCCCCCCATCGACCGGTTGATGAGCGATCGCCAGATAGGCACAAGTGCGCTTTTCTTCACTCTCCACTCGGTTCAGGGACTTGCCGTCCCAGATCAGGGTGGTTGAGGACCCGGGCAACGCAAGTTGAAATCCACAGCCCTCGTGGAGACCCACCGCCCACAGAGAGCTCAAAAGATGACGCAACGACCGCTTTTCGCTCGGTTCGGGAGTGTAGAAGGCCTCCTCGATCTCGGTGAGGTTCAGGTCGGTGATCACGAAGAAAAATCGCGCCTCCTTCACCGTGAGGTCCACCCGAATGGGACTCCCATCACCGGAGGCCACCGCACATTGCACCAATTTCACGGCCCAGGCTGCTCGGAAGGGCAGTTGGAATTCGGCGATCTTCTTCAGAGCCTGATCTCGGGCCAGGGTGAACTGACCTTCGGACTCGACCTTACCCTCGCTGGCGGAGCGCGTAAGAAATTTCTCAAGTTCAGAGGGATTTTCCACAGGGCCGACTTTCAGAGCTGAGGTCATAATCCTGTGGCGCAGATGGGATGGAGGGCATCGGCTCCTCGAACCTGAGCGCCCCTCGGGCCAGTCGCCTTTGTCCCGGCCACAAATCCCATCGCTCTGCGCTCAATAGAACTCGAGATGCATGCCGACCCGGCGGATCGCATCATTGTGGCAACCGCCTTGATCCTGGGCCAAGCCTTAATCACCAAAGACGAAAAACTTCACGGCCTGTCGGTACCGACCCTCTGGTAAGCAAGCTTGAAACGAACGAACTCATCTCCAATCCACCCAACGCCGTTTTTGGTGGCTCTCTAAACAGAGTTCTATCGCTCGAATGACGTTCCGGGCCTCGATAGCCAAAACCGGAAGGCTGCAGCCGGTCGCTAGAGTTTTGGCCAGTTGAGAGTAGAACATCAGATAGTTGCCTGGCTCTTCAGGGTACGATTCCGCTGTAATGGGAAGAGAGCCACCTCCGTCTTGATGCCGATACAGGCGCCCCCAGTGCTCGCGGCCCACTTCGCCCCATGCTGGACCTCCGGGGCGCTCGCCCAATCGAAGAGCTTCTTCCTGGGGGTCGTAGCCGTGCTGAACCCAGGTTCCTTGGGTTCCACGAACCTTGAAGCGCAAGGGTGGCTCAGTTGCCAGACAGCTGACCTTCAGCTCCACTCTTATGTTCTGGTACTCCAGGAGAACCAGGAACCCATCGGTGGCTTGGGAGGCGGCGCGCTCTTGGCGAAGGTCGGCCAAAACCGTCTTGGGTAGACCGAACGCCTGGAAGCTCTGGTCCAAAAGATGGCTTCCCAGGTCGTACAACACCCCCGAACCAGGACCGTCTTTCTCTCGCCAACCCCCCTTCAAAAAAGGGCGATGGCGATCGAAATGGCTCTCCACCGAAACGATCTCGCCCAACGTTCCGTCCTTTAGGAGTTCTTGCAAGATTAGAAAATCGCTGTCCCAGCGCCGATTATGAAAGACCGACAAGACCAGGCCAAGCATTTTGTCCGAGAAGTGCGGAACGTAAGTCTAGGCTTTCTTTCTCGAGCTTGATCTCACCTCAGAGCCTCTTCGGCATCAGCATTGGTCACCCGGTTCCTTCCCTCGTTCTTGCTCTGATAGAGGGCATCATCGGCCCGTTTTAGGCAGACTTCGAAAGTCTCTACGTTCTGGGCTTCAAGCTTGGTCAAGCCTATACTCAAGGTGACCACATCGTAGTCTGGGTTTCCTGAATGAGTAAGTCTAAGACCCTCTACGGCTTGCCGCAAGCGCTCGGCGGCAACCTCGGCCCCCGGCTTCTCTTGTCCCGTGAGAACGAGGAGGAACTCTTCTCCTCCAAATCGGTAACAGGCGTCCGAAGAGCGGGAATTCTGTACCAGTATACTCGCCACCGCTTTGAGCGCTCGGTCCCCTTCCAGGTGACCATAGGTGTCGTTATAGCGCTTGAAATTGTCGATATCGCATAAGGCCAAATAATAGCGGTGACCATAGCGCCGGATTTCGTCCAGAAATCGAGGAAGATCGTCGCGAAACTTCAAGCGATTTCCAATTCCTGTCAGCGCATCTCGACGGCTTTCCCGTCGCAACTCTTTGGTCAAGCGCCGAAGTTCTTCATTGGAGTTGGCAAGGTCTTTGTGAACGCTAGTAACTCGCTCGGCTGACAATAGCCGGCACTCGAGGTCGATCTTGGAAACGGGCTTTGGAAGATAGTCGTCGACGCCAGATCGAAAGCCCGCCAGAATATTTTCCGCCTGATTCCGAGAGGACACGATGACAAAATAGGTGTAATCAGGGTGAGGACTGCTGCGGATCCGCTCGCACAACTGCAGCCCGTCGAGCTTGGGCATCAGATAGTCGCTAAAGATGCAGTCGTACTGAGTTTCCCGATAGAGTTCCCAAGCCTGCTCTCCATTGACAGCTTCGGCTACATTATGGCCTAGGGCCCTCACCGCTTCGGCGACTGGGACTCGCTCATAATCCTTGTCGCCAATTACGAGTACGTCCATTGCTGCTCTCCTGTTCCCAACATTTGAGTGCTCTAGGACCCTTCGTCAAAGGCAGTAGGAACCTTCTCAATGCTCTTCCGGGTCCTTGATCATCTGCTCCATTTCTTTAGACAAGTCCTCAAGAGCTTTCAAGAGTTTCTTGTATTCTCGGTCTTGAACGATCCTTTGGCGAGACATATCTCTGTTGAGTCGGACCCAAACGGCACCGCACAAGGGTAGCTCAACCTCCGGAGGATAGGCGACACCGTTGATCACGAAATGCAGGGGACCGTCGGTGAGAGCTACAGCTCCAGTCCAGTCTTCTCGGGAGCACTCCAAGAGAATCGGTGAATGAAACTTCACTCCCAGGACCTTCCCCACTTTTGCGGCGACAGGAGCTCTGGGCAAATGAATGGGTCGATTCACTAGGTTATTGTTCACCGTGATAGGGATGTCGGATAAACAACAGCGCTGATCGACGAGGCGGCAGGAAGGGCTCATGCCGGCATACCCTCCCAGAGATCCCGGTGGGGGTCGCTCGGGGAATATTCGTCTCCAAAGAGACAGAGGATTCCCTTTTGGGAGCTCGACCTCATAGACCACCCGGACCATCGGATGGCGGGACTGCTCGGAGCAACTGAGACTTTCTTCGGTGAGATCGGTCAAGCGCCAGCAATAGGAAGGATGACCGCTCGCCGTGGCGGTGAGTTCGACGCTGTCGAAACGACTGTGGGCGACGCCGTGTAGGCCCATGGCGAGATCGAGGGTGTCGCATCCTGCCTTCCCCAAGAGGATCGAATTGAAGCCAATCAGGATCTCTGACTCGGGAATATAGGCCTCATGCATGATCACTTCAAGCCTTCGAGCATTCTCTTTCACAGACACTCGCTTGGCCCCGTAGGCCCGAGCCGCCGAGACCAGAAACAAGAGATAGGCGTCGGGATCGCCAACTTGGTACTCCTTCAACTTGGAAACGGCGCGCTCCCATCCCAGGGTGAAATGTCCCGAAGACTGAAAACGACCTTCTCCTGCCAATTGTTTCAGAGTGCTAGAAAGGCTCACTGGCTCCATGGTCAATCATTTCGACCTGATTGAAGGTTCTCCCATCCCACTCTTCCGTGTCTACAGATTCATCAGCGTGCTCGTGGGCCGGGGGCCAGGTTCCCAGCCAGCGAGCTTGCGGTCCGGTTTTCTGGCCGTCCACCTCAGTCCGGATTTGGACGTGGTACAGGTCGGCCCGCAGCACTTTCTTTCCGGGATGCTTCCTTTCGAATCTTCGGATGAGTCCCAGCAGAAGGTTTTCGCGCGCGCTGGCAATGGTGACGGAGGCGCGGGTTACCATTCTCCAACTGTGGTTGGGCACCCTACGATAGAGGTCGTCCGGCTCTTCCCACATTGGTTCTTCACCCGACACTAAGTCTACCGTAGAGCCGTCTGCAAGCACCGCCTCTGCCACCATCCACCCGTACACTCGGGGCGGGAAAGGGGCAAAGAAAGCCCAGAACTGGTTGACTCCCAGAGTGGTCATCAAGAGCTTCACCGGTCTAGGAAGGATGTATCGATTGGGGTACTCCACCACATAATTGAAAATAAAACTGTTCCAGAACAGGACCATCAACACCAGGAACAGGGCCACCGAGCTACCCAGCCTACTAGCTTCCCAGGCGACTTTTGGGGGCTCCGAGCGGCTCAATATTCTGGGGGGGAGCAGGCTGAGGGTGAACACCAAGTAGGCTATGGAGAGCAAGGGGAAATCGGCAATGGCTAGCATGCCGAGCTGAAATGCACTCAAGAGAGCGACCGCCACAACCCTAGGCCAAAGCCCAAGAAACGGAAATAGGATCAAGACCGGAGCGGCCCTTTCTAGCCATAGGAGCGCAAGCACGGAGGCCTCCAGTAGGTCTGGATACTGTAGTAGGACTTGACTCCACGGACGCACCATCGAAGCCTGGGCTAGAAAAAGTTGGCCAGCTGAACCGTCGAGCCATTCGACCCCGGACTTTGCCCATCCCGCGAATCCGTAAACCAGGCAAGCCTGAATCAGGAGCGCCAGCGTCCACGGGGAAGCGAATGCGGTTGCTTGCGTTCCAAAGGATCCCGAGCGGTAAGCATCCCAAGACCAAACCCGTCCCCAGGGCAGGAATATCCCCCAAAAGAGCAGGATCCTCGTTAGTTCATCACCCCCGTCGAGCAAGATGGAGTTCCGGTGACACAGCGAAACGGTGAATAACCAGAGGGCCGGCGTGCTCCATCTTGTGTGCCAACCGCAAATCACCGCCAGGGCCAATCCCATATGAAGAGCATATAGGCTGCCAATCACCCCGATGTGGCCTGAGATCGTGTAAACGGATAGAGCGCTGGTGGCGAAAAATTCACTAAAGAGCCAGCTCCGTGGAGCCATGCCTTCGTCTGAGAAAAAGAATCGGAGTTCTGTACCCCGCTGCCATAGGGTCATCAAGAGGGTTGAAGCTATCACCACCCTGAGAACGGCCAAGGCCCGTAGGTCGAGGGCCGCCCAGTCGAGAGCCAAGCTCTTACAGCGTGAGACGATAGAGGATCTGCTCTCCATCGATGGGCTCCTCTCCTCGTTGAGGAATAGTGCGGTAACGATACCTAAGTTCTGCAGCCTCAAACTCCTGGCCGGAAGCCTGGAGCAACCAATGGAGATAGCGCTCGCAGTGCGGGTTGAAACGCGAGTCGAGAAGAGTGAGGGTGTAACGCCTCATTCGGACTGAGCGATACCGAGGACCCGTCTCGAGGCTTGCCGAAGACAAAAGATCGACTTCCTCGCCCCCAATTAGACCCACGGCCCGCATGACACCCCAACGTTGAGGGGGACGGGGATGAAAAACTCGCCAAGTTTGATCCAGGCGCAGCAGCTGCACCGGAACATCCAGTTGCTTCTTCACCCGTGATTCCGGAGCCACTTCTTGGAGCAAATTGTGACTCAAGACGAGCACCAACAGACCCACGATTAGGCCTGCTTCTATCGGCCTAGTGGGGACCTCGATGGGATCGCTCTCCTCTCCCCGGTCCCAGACGAAACTGGGTATCAAGGCCAGAATCATCACCCAAGGGGACCATCGAAACATGCCGAGCGAAAGCATACTCAGGAAACTGAGATGCAATAATGCCAGAAGAACAAGGGCGACCAATCTCGGCTTTGGCCCGAGCAAGAGCAAGAACGGAACAACGAGTTCGATCGCTACTACCAAAAGACATAGGGTTGGAAGTAAGCTGGGGAACGTTTCTCCGAACCAGAGGCCGAAGCTCGTGGCAAACTCCCTGTTCTGCAACACGAAATCGACGGCGTCTCGATCTAGCCACCAGGACCGATGGGTCTTAGAAATTCCGGCGAATCCGTAGACCGCGGCGGTCTGTAAGATGAGGGCCACTCCAGCAAGGTGGAAGCGACCGGGAGGAGGCGATTCCGTCCCTAAGTCCAACTTCCGAAAGCCCTCAGGCAACGGGAGAAAAGCCCCGTACAGCAAGGCCAGACGGAGCAGAGTGTCTCCAGAATTGAGCACCAAAGGATTTCGAGAATGCAAAGAAGCCAGCAGCAGAAATCCGAGAAAGCACATCAGTCTGGACCGCCAACCGGCAACCAACAGGCACCCTATCAGGCCGGTCGTCACGTGAAGAGAAAAGGCAAACTCCCAAGTGGGATTTAGGAGATAGAGACTAACCCAAATGGGCTCCATGGAGTTCTCGATCACCCACCACGCTGGAAGGACCCCCTGCTCGTCGTAATAGAATTGAATGTCGACCAGTCTGGCAAACGCATCCCAGGCCAAGAGCGCCCCCAGAGCCACCCGAAACAGGCGCAAAGAGCGGATGTCGAGAGCGAAGGCGCGCCGAAACTGGCCCAAGCTCTTGTCTGTCACCGTTCAGACTCCGGTTCCATGTACAGCAGCAAAGACGCCTGTGCCAGGCCGGAGTACCCCGGCCGAAATCGACAACTCAGAAAATAGCGACCCCCATCCAAGGGGGGAAGCTCCAAGAACCGACCCAAGGGTTCGAAAGGACTCGAAAACGAGAGCAACTCTTGAGTCTTGCCGTCGACCTCCCGGGTCAGCCATAGCTTCTCCAACTCACCTTCGTAAACCGGGTACGCCAGGACAACTGTTCCTGGCAACCGAGCCCTGATGAGGTCGGTCACCTCGGAGGTGAGAGTTTCGTTAGCTCCATCCTCTTCCCAGCGCAGCGTGACCACCTCGCCCGACCTAGTCTGGACGTAGGGCCCAGGTCCGGGCTTGGGCAAGGAATCGGGACTGAGAGAGGTCCTACCCAAAGTGGTTCGATCCGGTGGAGGATTTGAGGCCTGAGGTGCGACCCTCAGCAAGACGGGAACCACGTCCCGAAGCGGCTCTTGGGGGTCGCTGACAAAGTGTATCGTCGTTCGAACTGTAAATCTCACCTGGGCAGCTCCTCCTCGGCGGTCCTGGAGCAAATGCATGGCTCCTGGAATCACCGGAACTCCGTACCCAGAAGGCAGATTCAGAGGGACATCCGGTCCGCGACACATGAAGAGTAGATTTTCGGCATAATGGTGCTGAGGCCCGAACTGCTCTCGTTGCCAGGTCGCCTCTTCTAACCTGAGGCTGCTGATGCCAACCGCATGGTTGAGCTCAGGTGATGAGGCCTGATTAGAGAAGCCTGTCAGCCAAACAGCTTCCGAAGTTCGCCATCGCTCGAGGCGGACTCGCCGAACTCTCCCTTCGCCCCCAGAGTGGTCCATGGGGCCACCAAACTCCGCGGAAGTGAAAGTCGCCTCTTTCGGAGCATCCTTGTTTTCACTGCAGCCGACCAAGGCTCCAAGAGCCAAAAAAGCGAGCAAGAACGAGACCGCCCTGACTCCGGCTGTATTGGCTTCTCGGGGTCTTCTCATTGCCGTTCTGAACTGAACTCGATCAACTAGCCTTGCACCCCATTCTGGAGGCCAGAAAAGGGTGAGTCCAACAAGCATAATCACCTGGTAGAGATGGACAGCAGGACTCATGAGAAAAAGCATGGGTAGATGCAAACTGTAAGCCCCAAGCAAACACCAAAGACGGCAGCGAGGAAACCATATCAAAAGTGGCACCAGGTGTTCGACTGCCAAAGTGTAGTAGGTTAAAACCGGGCTGATCCAGATGGCCCACTCACCAAGCAAGTCTGGGTAACGAAACCAACGTTCCGAAAGTGCAACCCAGTAGAGCGCAGTTCCGTCGAGCCACGAAGGACAGTCCAGCCATTTGCCAGGACCGGAAAAGGCATACTTGGCCATCACCGAGATCTGCAGCAGGCGCCATCCCCAGACTTCTTGGTCCGGAAGGGCCTTTCCCCTCAGCACCCGATCCACGGAAAGATGACCCCCTAGAGGGGCAAATATGGCGAGAAAGACCAGCTGATAACCCAGCATGTCCTGTCCGTTCAGCAAGTCGATGTTGCGAAAGTGGAGCCCTGACAGTAGGACCCACAGCAGGATGTTTGAGGCGCGCGTCCAGAATCCGACCGTAAAGCTCAGGGCAACAAGAACAGTGGCCCACCAGAGCCACCAGTGGGCCGAGGGATGATGGGACAGCGCAAGCCACGAAAGAGAGCGAGAATCCGGTGGGGCAAGACTGATCGGGGCATAGAATCTATCCCAATTCGGCAAACTCAAGAAAAGCTGAGTCAGCCAGAAGCCGCCCAACCCTATCCGAAAGAAGTCCAAAACCGCGGTCGGGCTGGAACTATACCAAAACCGGTCCCAACTTTGTTTTAAGGTCGATAGCCGGAACACGGGAAGCTGTCCCTCTCTAGGAGATAGGTCGTACCGTAGCGCTCACTCTTCTCTAAGGCCTCTGAGGGAGGGAGAAACGGGGTGATCTCCAGGTCTATCCTGAGTTCCTTGAAGTCCCTCCCACTGCGATACTCCTGCCAGCAGAGATATTGCGAAAGGGCATATCTCCGGAACCGGTGCTCATCACGATAGATGTTGAGCTCCCATTTCCGTTCTCGAAAGTCGAAGAGATTCTTCTGCCAAAAATTGCCTGACTGCTGAGAGGGCAAGGGAAGATCTATCAGTTCGCCGCTGGGCAGCACCCCCCGAACTCGGTACTCCCAGTGAAACCTATCCGGGGGACTGAACATCCGCCACTTGGTAGCCAGGCCGCACAATCGGGCAGTTTTGTCCAGGCCACTCGGATAGCTCAACCCATCGACATTGTAGACGATGAGGGTGGTCAAAACCCAACCGATGACTAGCGTTTGACCTACCCGATGAAGCTTTACATGCAGCAAGGCGCAGGACACGCAGTTGCGTAACAAGTTACCGATGGATCGGGGTCGGGCGGAGGATCATCCGGCGGGGGGTCTCCTGTGGGGGCAGGAGCTGGCGCTGGCGCTGGTCCTGGCGCAGGAGCGGGCGCGGGCCCAGGAGCGGGCGGCGGCGGCGGCGGCGGGGGGGGCGGTGGCGGAGGCGGGGGCGGCGGAGGTGGAGGAGGAGGAGGTGGCGGCGGGGGACCGGCTGCAGCCGCGGCCGCAGCTCCCGTGGCCACCGTGGTTTGGTCGCTTGCCGCGGCCACGGCCACCGAGTGCTCCGTTGGGGTCACGGAAAGTATGGTGAGCTGTCCACGACCTTCGGCGCGAACTCCGGTCAAGGCTGAGTCGAAATGGACCTGGGCGTCGTTAAGCTGGACCGATTGGCCCACGAGAGACCCGTGGAGTCCGGGATTGGCACCGGCCGGGCGTGGGGTTGTCGTACCGGTAACCTGAATCTGCCGCTCGGGCGCAGCCAAAAGAAAAGTGCCGTTAGTCTGAGTCAGGTTCACAGTGCCAGGACCGCCGGCGTAGATCTGCAAAGAACGTGGTACTCTCATGACGAGAGGGCCAGGCCAACTGGCATCGATGCCAGGGGTTCCGGGGGTGCCATAGGACACCCCGGGAATACCTGCCTCCCCTGGCTCACCTGGAGTAGGGGGGAGGTAATTGTCCGGGTGGTGATAGTTCACCACGGTGTCAGTCATTTCCAGCTCCCCAGTTGCGGTTGTCAAGCACCTAACAACCAAAATCTCCGGACTGCCGAGCAGTGGCAGTTTCGCGTGTAAGGTGTCGGCTAAACAGCGCCTGTCAGCCGCCTATCGAAGTTCACTTCTTGGGCTATCTCGGGAGTGCCGACCTAATGATGTCGCCGCCTGAGCCTGATACTGGGAGATTTAGACAGATTGAAAAGCTTGGGAGTCTCAGGCGGCCAAGCCCGTGGCGGCTGTCGCGAGCCGGTCGATGAGGGTCTCTCGACGATCTCTCGGAGTTCTGAATGACGCTGCGATGAGACGGCAGAGGTGTTGATATAAAGCGGGCCATTGCTCTCGCGGAAGAGCGGCCAGAGCGTTGGCGGCGGCCCGAGTCCAGTAACGGAAATCGATCTCAAACTCCGCTTGAAGGGCCAGTGAAACAAAGCTCTGGGGGAGTTCGGATAAGGTCCTTGTGGCCTTTATTCTCTCTGTCAGGCGGATTAGAGGCTCGAGCGAGAACTCACGAAGTCGAACCCGTTGCTTAAACAGGCGTTCAGAGAGTTCTAGTTGGTGTCTCTTGTCGTGATCATTACGAATGATTCCGGCGAGGTAACGGTGATCCGCTCCCGTCGGTAGAGTCCCGCGTTCTTGTCTTGTGCAGAAGGTGGCCAGGCCGTAAACGATAGCATCCCGAGAATAGCGGGCCAACATGGTTGCTAGCGAGCCCGTTGGGTCGGCGATTCCTAGTTCCGCCAACCCTGCGGCGAGTAATCGCAAGCGTACCGGGTCCCGGCTGGCCTGGAGGGTAGCCTGAGCCTTTTCTTGTCGCTTCTGGCGCTCTCGAAGCTCATCCAGAGCCTTCTGGATCTCCTCTGATGTCGGCGCCGCTTCCCGGTAGGCCTGAGCCGGTGATAGCCCTCCAAGACGCTTGCGCGGTCGACCATTGCGTCCCCGAAACCACGCGGTCATCACGGCGTTAAGGTAAGAACGAGCGACGACTCGTGCTGACTGGCCCTGCAGATGGAGAGGGGGCATCGACTGTTGAAAGAGTCCAAAAGCTCCCTCTATCGGCGCTTTCGATTGGGGACGCCCGGGTGTGGAACGAAGAAGCAAGGTTTCGCCCAAAGCTTCCTTCACGGCGGCAGTGTGGTTGCTCGGACGGTTGTCAAGGGTGAGCGCGAGGGGAAGGACTCCGGCCGCCGTCTCCAGGCCTGATTCGAAAGCCTCGATTAAAGCCTGCTCATCCTCGGTGTCGGAGATGTGGAAGCCCATTCCGGCATCGGCAGCGACATCGTGAAGGTATTCTACATTGAACACAAAGACCTGGCCCTGGAACCGAACGGCGATACTAGTTCCGTCTCCGAGCCACTGCGCACCTGGGAAATAAGAGCGAAAGGTCCCCGCCGTCCAGGGAGCCTGCTCGTCCCTCCGTCGACGCCTGGTCCGAAGCCCTGCGGCCTCCAGCGCATCGCCGATGTAGGTCATGGTAAAGGGGAGTCGATGTTCCTTGATGGCCATCCGGCAAAAATCGACGAAGGTCCCGTCCCATTTCTCCCAGAGGTCGAAAAGCTGCCGTAGATGAACATCTCGGACCGTCGCGGAGACGGTCCGGTCGCCTCTGGGTGTGGTCCCTTCTTCAGGTGAAGGCTTCGTTGCCGGCTCTTGGCTGGATTCTGCCGGTTGGCTAGCTTCTGAGCCTTGCTCCATGCGGGAACGTTTACCCGGACCGGGAGGCTTTGGTGAGAGCCAGTTTTTCAGAGTGCCTTCCGGGACTTTGGTGGCTAGGGCGAGGGCGGCAAGGGGAACGTCCCTTGCCGGACCGTTAGGCCCGGCGAGCTTTACGATG
>JBJHCR010000108.1:0-4028 GCA_050486105.1 Vulcanimicrobiota bacterium | reverse complement strand
TACGATGAAGCGCCGATAGCCTTCGCTGTAAGACGTGCGCTCTTCCTTGGCGCAGATGGCGCCAGGGTGATGAACAAGGTAGTTGAGGCAGGCATCCATTACGGCCATCAGAGGGTCCTGTTCCACGGCTTTACGGGAGGGACGTCCAGCCTTTCCAAGTGCCGTGGGGAAGAGGTTCTTCAAGCGTTTGCGCATCTCGAAAGCTTGGCTCCGACAACCGCCAATCCTTTCGAGCATGTCACCGGCAGAACCGAGAGAGTCGGCGATAGCGGGAGACCATTCGTGAAGCAGCAGGGCAAGACCGCCCACAAGAGACAGAGGGACACCGTTTGGCATCCCTCAAGCTTTAAACGGAATGTCGAGCTTCCTTGCCGCGAAAGCCAACCTCGGCGGGGGTCAAGTCCAGGGAAGAGCGATGCTGTGGCCGAGCAACGACAGCTCCAGACGGCCCCGGTAACTGGTCAGGCGCAGCAGATCTAGTTCCCGCTGCTCCACGGCCAGGGGCTCCCCCAGGCCGTCTGGTCTCTGTCCCGACTCGATGGCCGCCAGGACCTCATCTGAACGCCCAAAGTAGCGGTCGGCCGGCACCAACAAGCCGCCCAGGGCGTGATGGGTTCGGCGAAAGTTGTAAAAATTGATCCAGGCCGATAGTCGGCGCTGAGCCTCTCCGAGGTCAAAGAATGTTTCCTGATTGAAGAGTTCCTTCTGCACGTTGGCGTTCAGGACTTCGAGCTTCCCGTTCACCTGGGGAATCCTTGCAATCAACTGATCTACCTCGAGCTCTTCCAGCAGTCGGGTGAATTGACCCACGCCTCGCCAGGCGTAAAAGGCGCTCCCCCCATCGCTCATGACCTTCTCCGGTCTACCGTGGCGGGACACGGCTCCCTCGAAGGTCTCGGCTACAGCAGCCACCCGCTCCCCGTCCCAGAGCGCTCCGCCTACGATAAATCGCGACCAGTCGTCGAGCACTAACAGAACGTAGACCTTCTGTTTATGGATGTGACGATGCAAGAAATCGAGGTGCCACAGATGGTTGGGGCGCACCGCCTCATAGGTCTGGTCGTGGACTTCCTTTCGGCGAACTTTGGGAGTCACGTAGCCGTTCTCTTCCATAACACAGCGGACGGTATGAACACTAACCTTAAGACCTTCGCGCCTCAGCTGATTTCGGATCTGGCTGGGCCCGAGTCCGGGGTGGGAGCGCCACTCTTTCAGGATACGGCGATCTCTGGCGAGCCGCGGGTCCTCGTCGGCACCAACCAGGGGGCTATCCTTCAGCTTTCCTTCCGAGTGGAGTTCGGTTTTGCGCCGCCAGGAGTAGATGCTGAAGCGGGTTACCGCGAACTGACTCGAGGCCTTTGTCACTCCGTGTTTGGCAGCATACTCGAGGATCTCAGCTCGCTGCGAAGGGGTGTAAAGCTTGGCCACAACCTTTTTCGGACTCGGTGCCGCCGTCGACTCAGTAGCTTGCGCCAGTTGCTCAGGCTGGTCGTCTTCCGGCTCGGCTTTAATTGTCGCCTCAGTCTCCGTGTGTTTCTGCAGCCTGCTTCTTTCATGCCGCCAGTAATACACCGTCCCGGCGGGGAGTTCGAGCTTCTTAGCCGCTGCCGTCGGCCCGATCTCATCAGACATCCGTAGGGCTTCGTCGCGCTGTTCTGTGGAGTAGACACTCTTCCTCATAATAACCATCATCCTTCTGGGTGGCCGGGCTCCGAAGTCCGGAGTTAAACGGCCATATTTGGATGGTCATAGTAAGATAACGGCACCCAGTGACAAAAAGTATGGTTGGGTACTGTTCGGTGCCCCAGGATTTGACTTCAGCGTTGACCAGACGCAAATTGCCATTATAAATGATCACTCCGCCACCCAGCCAGAGTTCTGCCGGAACGGTGGCCGTCCCGACCATTTGACCCGGTAGTGAGTCGTGAGACCCAGCAGCCAATCCCAATCGAGCCGGAGAAGGCCGACCATGGCGTCCAGAGGGGGCTTCTGGGTCCGGCAGCCTGATACGAGTGAGTTCCCGAGTTCCTTCTCGAGCCTGGTTGTCCCCACGGAGTTGGTTGCCACCGCTGAGCTGTATGGCGGTCCCGATGTCGGCCCCATAACCGGCTATTCGGTGACCCCGGACGGTGCTATTGCTCACCTGGACCGCTCCAGACTGGACTCCGTTCGTACCCAACCAAGCCGCAATGGTCTCGGTGGGATAAGTCAAACTTGGCAGAAGATTGGAATCAAAAGAGTCGATCACTGACTGCTGAGCCACCACGTTCAGGTGGCCGAAAGCGGCATGATCAAAGACGAAACGATCGTAACCTACTAGGCCGGCGACCGCCTGAGCAGCCTCTTCGGCTCGGTCAGGCAAGTAACCCACCGACAAGACCAGGGCCGTTCCTACGGGCACATAGGTTTGCCCGTCTGGGCCGAGCACCGCTTGCCCTGAGGCCCCGCTCTTCTGTCCAGCCAAATTATTGAAGATGGTGTAGGCGTAGCGGACCGAGTCGTCGCCTTCAAGCACCCCTGAAAAGTCCCCCTCGAGTGCCAAGTTTGCCTCCAGCCTGGCGATGGCCTCGTTCACGGCCGCCAGCGCCGCATAATGGCACTTGCTCTGCCAGTGCGTCGTGCCGGTGTTGACCACCAGGCGCTGGGTCATGGTGAATATCCCCCCGGCAAACATGAAGGCCACAAAAATGAGTACCAGCATGACCGCCAGGATCGAACCCGAGCTGGCCTTCTCACCCATCATTTTCTGGCTCTTGGATCTCGATTCAACGTACTTCAAAACTGGACCTCAACACATTCTCGTCAAACTGATTGGAACCCTCATATCGGTATACCCGCACCGTCAATTCTAGCTCTATCACTCCAACCTTTACCTCCCCTAACAAACTTTCTACATGTCGAGCGATCACCTGAGGCTCGTAGGCATCGTTTGCGGCGATGAGTCCCGTTCTGGCAAGTTCTGCCGAGGGCCGCGGAATAGGCGAACTGCGCGGGGGATTGACCGGACGCACCTTGCGCAACAAACGCCTGGTTTGGGGGTCGACATAGTAGCACACGAACTCAGTCCAGGACGGTCGCCCGTATCCATCTTGCTCGGTAGAAACAGCGAACACCACTCCCTGGGGATCGATTGGAGGAGCATTGAAGAACTCGACCCCCTCTCTGGTGGTCTTCACGATCTCCCCAGAGAGCCGTTTCATAGCCAAGAGGCTTTCTCTTTGGACTTCGATGAGGGTTTGAAACCTATTGTACTGATTGGCCCCGTGCCGGATCATGGCTCCGATCGACACCATGACCAAGCCCAAGAGCCCGAGTGTTATCACTGCCTCAAGTAAGCTGAATCCGTTTAGCCTACATCGTCGAGACAAGATAGGTGACCAATCGAATTTGGTGGTTCTGCACGCCGTGGTTCCATTGCACGACCGCTGTGGCCCGTCGAACCCCGGGTCTGGGCGAATTGTCGACAACTTCTAGAGTCCGTGAAAGCCTGGTGACCGATTCATGTCCGTTGCGCCGGGCGACAAAAGTGATATCCGGCTCATCATCGACCTGCTCTTTCAAGGTCCAGATCCCCTCGAAGCGAGCGGCTCGCGCCTGCTCAAGCATCTCCTGAGCCAGGTTGTTGGCCAGAAGTTGAGTGTTGGCGTGATAAAAGGAGCGGGCGTTGTAGGACCACATGCCAGCGAACCCGACAGTCACGGTAGCGAAAAGCATACAGCCGATGACCAATTCGACCAGTTTAAATCCGTAAGACTCACCGCGCCCAGGACGCAAGGCAGAGGCTCGCCGGCCACGTACCTGGAAGACAAAATTCTTCTGGCAGGGTATATTTCCCATCAAAAATGAGTATACCACAGCAGGTGGAACAGCACTGGAACTCACAGAGTTTCCTGGCCGAGCCAGATTCTAGGAGGCTGCTGATTTAATCGGACTCTGTCGCATGGTTTTGTCGAGTTTTGTCGTATAGATCCTCGAACATGTTTCGAGGAGTTGATAGTCAGATGTCATTTTGCGAAATTGAGGCGTGG
>JBJHCR010000107.1:0-17773 GCA_050486105.1 Vulcanimicrobiota bacterium | reverse complement strand
CGCTTAATACCAGGCGTATTTGAGTGAGCTTCGACGCTGCGAGAGAGGATGCATGGCCGCCAGGGCTAGGGACGAATTTTGCAGACGTTGTACTAGGGTGAGCGCGAACCAAGCAGAATGACTTCAAATCTTTACGGTTCGGTGGAAACCACGGGAGTTCAAGAGGGCGAATAGCTCTCCGTTGCCGGCCGAGGATAGTTTGCACTTTAGACTCAACCGAGGAAGTTTGCGATCCCTAATTTTGGGCTGAAGTGAAGACATTCGCTACCAGGATTTCGAAGGCCAGGACGTAAGCAGTTTCTAGATGGTACAGGTTATCGACACTATAGCCCTAGTTGTGGGCGGTATCGGCGTGGCGGTCATTCTTCTTGGTGTTGTCTTGATTTTGCTTAAGCTTCCTAAAGTTGAACTGCAGGCCTTGAACGACTTCGAGAAGTTTCGTCACCGTGAGGCCTTACGCCATAATTTAGGCTCGTACTTGCTGATGGGTCTGGAGTTCATGATCGCGGCCGATATCATCAAGACTCTGGCCCACCCAACTCTCACGGATCTTGGTTTCCTGGCCGCCATTGTGGGGATCCGTACGGTTATCAGCTATTTTCTTGAGCGCGAAGTGGAGCAGTTCCATAAGAATGGAGAGACTTTGGAGGGGTAGGTTGCTGGCCTTCTTGAGTCACTTGCCGTTCGGGTTCGCTTAAGATGAGTCGCCTTCGATGGTCTGGGTGAAGGCCAAAAGGGATGGGTGTATACCCCAGGCTTATCCTTTTGGTCGTACCGCGAATTTCTGTTGGGGAATACGCTTAGACCGGAGGTATTTTTATGTTAACTAGAACCCTACAAAGAATCCGAGAGCGCCCGAAAGTTCGAGAATGGGCTGAGCATTGGAACGGGATACCCGCGGCTCAAGACAACGCCGATGGGACTCGCAGCATCGGATTTAATTTTCCCGGGCATCAATTTGGCGAACCCATTGAGTGGGAAAATTTCTTCAACAAGTTTTTCGCTGACGACATGAGCCTTTACATTGAGCCGAAGAATGCTTCACGCTACCATATGTTGGCCGTTGAGGAGCCGGACATGTCGGCCATCGAGATAGGTCACGCTAAAGCCGAGCAAGTGTCGACCCGCGACCTTCTCGAGGATGTCCACCACGGGAGCTAGGACCGGCCTTGCTTGAGGGTGGGGCGGGAGGCGTGGTTCCTATGGAATGAGTCTCCAGTCTCCTCTCAATATCAATCCGTGGGCTTTCGGCCCCATAAGGGGACTCGTCGGCGGGTTCAACGAGAAACAAACGAAGATGCTTCAGAAAGTTCGGGCCACGGCCGAGTTTATGCTGAGGGTGGTTGAAGACACCTTGGACCTATCGGAAATCTAGTCAGGAAAGGTGGAGCTTCGAAGGTCCCTTACAGGCATGACCAAGCTCCTTGCCTCAACCGCAGAGACCAACCGAATGCTGGCCCAGGGAAAGGGGAGCACCATCGATCTCGCAATGGTTAGGGAGATTCCGAGGCTCCTGATCGACCCGCATAAGATTGAGCATGTCTTGAATAATCTCTTGAGTAATACCATCAAGGCTTCCGAGCCAAGCACCGTGGTGAAAATTGGTCTCAAATCGGATGGCCAGTGGGTGGCGACGGCAGTCCAAGACCAGGGTCAAGGGATCCCCGAGCAGGAGCAGGAAAAACTGTTCCAGCCCTTCTCCAAGACTCGTGTTCGGTCGACGGCTGGGGAGGGAAGCTCTGGTCTGAGGCGTCGAGTCCTCGAACCAACAGCTTGACCCCTTCTTTTGCCAAAATACCCCCTACAGTCACTCCTGCTACGGCCGCAACCGGGCCGGTTGCTACACCCAAACCCATCAAGGCCACTCCTCCGAGCATCATACTCCCTGAAAGCAAAACGGTGGTCACGGCTTTTGCCGTTTCGAGGCTCGAGCGCAAGAAACTGCGAATCCGACCGCCCTGCGCTTGGGGAGCGTCGGGTATCAAGCCAGGAGAAATTTGGGAAGAGGTCTCGAAGCTGTCTTGGGTATCAAGCGAGACCTCTGGTTTAGGGGGGCTCTCGTCCGACTGCTTGGTCTCCAACCTGACTAGGGGCTTCAATGTACTAGATATTCTCATGAGTTTATCTCCTAGGGGCTTTTGGGGTTCACCAGCTTTAAGACTCAGCCCATCTTCTCGGGCCCTGGTGCGGTTCAACCGAGAGTGGGAGGACGCTCGAAAAAGTGTTGGTATCGGTTCACAAACGTGTTCAAAGGGGTAACGAACGCCTCGAGATCCGGTACCACTCCGGGACGATAGGCAGAAGAGCGAATTCCTCGAGCATCGAGAATCCCACGGGAGATAACCTCGGCTGCCGCGGCGCTGCCTCGACCGAACGGGGTGGACTGGGCTAGATACCAGTTGACTTCTCCCACCGCCCTGACCGTGTCCGCCAAGCTCGTTCCCGGCTGGAGGGCACGGTGATAAGCGCTCTCGGCGAGATCCACGAATCGAGCCGAAGAGGAATTAGAGGAATGAATGATCACAGGGTTGCGACTACTACTGCCGGGGAGATTGCGAATAAACTCCGTGGCCGCTATTTCGCCGGCACCGGCTCGATGACTGGTGGTCACTCCTGGCCGATTCGCTAAGAGGTCCTCGACCCGAGCACGAAAATTCCCCCAGGGGCCGGTCGCATCGGCGTAACGTCCGGTGACCGGGGTAAAGATCGACCCTTCGCTTCCTCTGGGTGCAAAAAACGGCTCGCCTGGATTCTGGCCTCGACGCCAGGCAGCGATCTCGGAACTGGTCAAGTTGTCCAGAGCTTCTCCCAGCGAGCGCGGAGGGCGCTGCGCGAAATCGTCAATGGAACGGTTTAGCGCGTTCTGATAACCTGGATCGGCGTGGAAATCCGGGCTTCTGACCTGGGAGCGAACCTGAGGGTTGAAAGGATCGATGGCCGCGGGGTCGTTGTCCGGGCGCCAAACGTTGTCGGGCTGACCGTCGCGAGGCCTGCTCCCCGCAGGACTCGCGTTGGGGGAGTCGTCGGCAAGGCGCGGACCGCCTCGGCCTCCGGCGGCGAGGTCGTCGGCTCGGCCCAACGGCGAGGCGTCGCCCAATCTGCCCCCCAGAGCCGCTGCGTCATCTCCGAGCCGTGTTCCAACCCGAGCGAGATCGTCTCCCAGCCGTCCGGCCGTTCCCAATTCATCCGCGAAGCCTGCTCCCCGTCGACCCAGGTTCGCCAGTCGACCCGCCAGGCCGGCGCCCCTGGCTCCAGCGACCGTGCCTCCGGTTCCAACAGTGGTGACCACATCGAACACCGCGTGGGCGGTGGCGGCTACCGCCCCGTGCTCTTCATTGGTCTGTCGAACTCCGGCGCTAAGCCCTTCGACCAGCCCTCCCAAGACCTCGTGTCGCTGCTGAACGGCCTCAGTGATGGAACCGCCGTTTTGAATCACCGAGATGGGCAAGGTGAAGGGGTTGGCGGCGTTGGAGATTTGGGCTAAGCCCTGGGCGGTTCCGACGGGATTGGCCACCACTTCTCCAAGGCCATCCACCGCCACTCCCAGCCCCTCGCCCACGCCGGTGAACACATCTTGAGTGATGTTCGAGCTGAAGTCTGAGGCAGCCTGAATCCCGCCGGAGACGGCCTCTGAGCCACTCCTCACGCCAGCGGCTAGGGTCTCGGCACCCAAGGAATCGAGCACGTTAGCGGCCCTATCCCCACCGAAACTCACCGCAGCGGTGGCCGCTCTGGAGCCCAGTCTTTGAGGGAGGTCCAAGGCTTGCCCAGAAAATCTGACAGCGTGCCGGAGGCCGTCGGCTGCTCCTCCAAAGGTAGCGCGAGCGAGCCCTGAAGCGTCGTGCACCCGGCGTTGCGCCCAGTTATCGTCGTTGCGCCTCACCTGAGTGAGATCGTCGTTTGAGGACTCCAACACAGAGTTGAGATCATCGAGCAGGCGAGGGGCTAGAGCCGGGTGGGTTCGAGCGATATCTTCGGCATCGGAGATCAGATTGTCCACGGCTCTATCTGCTTGGGTATCACCCCGTGCCCCAGCCTCGTGCTGCTGCTGGACGTGGCGCTCGAGGGTGGAGCTGAGATGATCTTGCACGATCTCTCCTAGGCGCTCCTGGTCCTCTTCAGTGGCGAACTGGTTGATCAAACGCTGGCTTCCGAGGTCGGTCCGGATCTGCTCAAAATTCTCGAGCTCTTCGATTTCCGAACGAACCGTGGCTGAGGCGGCTTGACCGACCACGGAATTCTCTTCTGCGAGCTGTGAGATGGCCAGGCGCTCAGCGTCGGAGAAACCGCCCAAGCCGTCCTCCCGAATCTGATCGCGCAGAGCAGTGGGGTCTTGAGAGAACTGGGCATAAGCCTGTTCTGCTTCCCGTTGAGCTTCGGCTTGTCGTTCGCGACTGTCTTCGAGGTTTGTTCTGGCCCGATCCGCGATTTCTTCGATGCCCCCGCTGATGCGGTCCACCAGGCCCCCGACCCCGTCTCTGAGACCTTGGAACAATCCGTTCTCCGAATCCGAAGGAGTCGAACTGCCGGTGGAAGACAACGCAACTCTTGCAGAGAGGGGCAGGTCTTCGGAATTGGGTCGATCTCCCGTCAAGCGTCGAGAGACTGAGGCCTGCTCTCTGTTGAGTTCTCGGGCTGCTTGAGGATTCGACGGCACTGCCGTGGAGGAGCGCTCCAATATAGAGGGCCGTCTAACCGAGCTTACCGAGCCGGTGCTGCTCTCAGTCGGAGCTGTCGATTTGAGAGTGCGCTCGGAAGTTCCGTTCCGAATGGCCTTCTTGGATGAGCTTATGGAGGGGCGCTTCTTGCGCGCCACCGCTTCGGCACGGCGAGGTCGGTCACTATTATTGCCGGATACTACAGTCATCTTAGTTTCACCAATCTCCTAATTCCAGTTCGCGAAGTAGCGCTCTCGCGCTAAGGCGTTCTCTTCTTCGATGATCTGCAGCAATACCAGACGTCGCTGTCCCTGTCGGGCTCTGTCGAGAATAGTTTGAGAGTCGAAGTTCTCGGTCAGACCTTCTTTGAGTAGGTCCAGGGCCTCCAGCCAGAACTCTACCCCGTCACGGAGGAAGCGGTGTCCGAGCACGGTTTCACAGGTGATTTCTTCATCGAGAATGCTGAGATTCTCGTACTCGTGCCAAACAGCGATAAGATTTGCCGTGGTTTCCTCCAGCCAAGATTCGGTGGATTCGACGTCTCCTTGCTGGAGGAGTTCGAGAGCTTCCTGAAGATCGATCCAGGTTTCTGTCTCCAGGTCCTCGTTGGCGAGAGCTTCGGCGCGTCGCAACCAACTCGATTGGAGGCGTGACCCTTGACGCCCCTGGGTGTACAAGTCCACAACTCTCTGCAAGGAGGGCTCTTCAGAGCGGCCCTCTTGGAGAGCGGTCTCGGCATCGAGGAGAGCGTCCATCAGTCGGTCGGTAGTCTGAGGGTCCAGGGAATCATCTATTTCCAACTGTTCGAGAGCAGCCTGGTACCAGGATCGCCAGTCTGCGGTTTCCCCCGTGGTCAGTTGAGAAATGAGTAGGTCAAGACCTCTTGATGTGGTGTTTTTTTCAATGAGAAGTGTGCTCACGGACTATGCTCCGGCGGTTGATAGGGTCAGATTAGGCCAGACCTGTAGTAAGGAGATGGACTTTGGATTTTCATTATTGAAATGATGTAAACACCACGTCAATATCCTTTTTTTCGGTGCCCGGACCCCATTTGAACGGATTCTCAAGGGCTTCTTCTCCCACTCCATTTGCTCGAGTCTTGCTCGAGTCAGACGAACCTAGACCCGACAGACTCACTTTGTCGCTGATAGGCTGGGGGTTCAGAGGGGTAATTTGTCCCGGGAAGAAACTCTTACTGTTGTGAATTGGAGAATTCGTCGAAGGATACAGGCTGGAAATCTGATAGCTATGGTTTTCGCCATCCTGACGATCTTGATCACCCTGGTGGCAGCCATGCATCACCAGCAAGTCACCGTGAGCCGCAATGTGACGCGGGGTGCGGCCGACCTAGAGTTCGCCCAGGGTCTGCGGTTTGCCCTGGCTGAGCAGCTTGGCTATTCGGAGTTCGACCCCTCTAAGGTGAAGGTTCGCGGTCGCATCGAAGTGGTGCAGGAGGCGGACCTTACCCCTGGCCTTTATTCCGAGTTTTGGGCCGGCCTTCCGGATCTGTCTGTGGGTCCGGAGACCGAGTTTCCTCCAGGGTGCGACGAGGTTACCATCACTCCGAGGACGCTGGACCCCACCTTGCAGATCTTCGGACGGCTTAAAGTTAGGACCGTGAGTCATAGCAGCGCTTCCTTTGCCGCCTATGCCCCGAATGGTGAGATCGAACTTGAAGAGGTATACGGCTGGAGCAATCCCACTTTTGAGGATGAGCGAGAGGCCCCTCGGGCCTTCTCGGGGGTACCCGCTCTGATCTACGGTGGAGAGAATATTTCGGTGGGCCACTTGGCCTACGGGGCGATCTACGCTGCCTCGCCGGCTGCGGCTGTGGACAAAGGAGACGGCCTAGCCATCGCTTACGTGGGCCCTCCCCCTATTAAACCTTATGCCGAGGACCTACGAATCGGGTTGGAGCAGGCCCGCAATGAGTTGATCACAGCTTCAGGGAGCGGGAATAAGACCGCTCAAGTGAAGGGGAAGGTGCTCGATACGGTGGGAAGCGCTCTGAGCCTGTTCTGGGGAAGCAGGGATGAGTTGAGTCTCACCATGGAACAGGCTTTCGCCTTTCCTATGCCTACCATCCCGTCCGTCTCCCAAACTGTGCCTCAGTTCCCGATCAGTGGGCTCACCGAGTTCTTCTTTCACGTGCCCTACCCGGCAGACGGACAGAGCTTCACCCAAGGGACTAAAGAAAGCGTTCAGCGAGGGAGAGACCTGAGCACACAGGCGATGGAACTCGGCGACGCCATCCAGGAAAAAAACGATGAAATTGAGGCCTTGGAGGCTGAGCTTGCCAACGAGAGTGTCCCAGCCCGAAGGACGGCTATTCTCCTTGCCCTGGAGAAGGCTCGGGGGGAACTGTTCTTATTGGAGATGGAGCTTTCTCAGGTAGAGGCTGAGATTCGCCGTCATAGTCAGGAGGCGATCGAGCAGGTCGAGAGCAGTGCCTCTCCATCGTCTAAACCGATCACCCGAGCCGACGATGACGGCTTCCGAAACAACCGACCACCGGGCACTTCAGGTTGGAACTATTCAGCCATTATTTCCAATATGCTAGGCATACTTTGGGACACGGCAACCTTAAATTTCGAAGGGGTGGCTAGACGTCTGTACGCCGAGGTCCGGCTTGTTCATTTCGGTTCCAGGACCAACAATCCCGAATCTGGCTGGGATTTTGGAGATCCCTTTCGGTCGCGAGCGACCTGGACGGTACCCCGAGGTCGGACCTTAAGATTCGACGGAAATATGGAGATCACCGGAGATCTGTGGATCCAGAAAGGCGCTGCCATGTCAGTGGGAGGAAACCTCACCCTGGCAGATCCCGACCCCGACTCCAACAGTCTCAATCCCTTTCGTCCTTGTGGCCGGCTCTTTTTGGAGGAAGGGGCGGTCTTGTTGGTTGACGGGGACCTGCGATGCGCGGGTACTTCGATGTACGGGTCGGTCTTGGTGGGTTCGAGGCCGGGACAGATACGACCCATCAGTAGTGCCATTTTTTCTACCGGTCAGGTGGATTTGCCCTATGGCACCTTTTCCGGGACCGGACTAGAAGATCTGGTGGAATGGCTGGGCGAGTCGAACTCCGGGGTGGCCGACCTCAACGCCGTTCTCACACCCCTTTTGTCCACCGTTGCCCCAAACGTGGCCAAAGTCAGTGGCCCGTTTCACCGACGGGAGCCGTATTTTGCTCAGTACGCCACCACCTTTCAGTTGACCATCATACCCCCCACGATTTTCAATCCCCCGATTCCCATTCCGACTCCTATTCCGTTACCGGAGAGGAACATCCTCAACACCATTTTTCAGGCGCTCACCAACCTCTACACCCCTGCTCTCAATGCCTCTCTGGGAGAGAATTTGTATCTTCAGGCTGATTGGTGGCCCTTCACCAGTGGGGGGATCGGTTCCGTACCGATGATTCCAAAAATCGATCCGGCGCGGGCCCTCGGGGCGGTTAGCGGAATCAGTCTGCCTGGATTAACCCCAGTGAACTTTGAGAATCTGGTCCAGGACTTGGTGCAGCGGGGCATAACTGAAGCGGTGGCTCAAGTTGTCAAATCGACCATCAAAGCTGTGGTCACCGAGATCGCCACGAAGTTCATCCCAGGTGGACGATTTCTCAATGAAATTACCGACCGCATCGTGAGCGAGGTTACCGCGCAGCTCGACCGTTTGGTGGGATTCGAAGACCAGGGTGAGTCCGTCTTCGGAGCCGCCGTAGAGCCCCTCAAGGATGCGGGTCGAGACTGGCTGAATCGCTTAGAAGGGGCGGCGCGAGATGGGGCGGCCGAAGGTTATTTGCGAGAAGTGCCTGGGCTACTGATCTATGCTGATCGGATCAGTATTGGATACAACGACAGGTTCTTGACGCCGGAAGTCTGCTCAGGGATGTTCGTGGCGCAGTCCGAGGTGGATATAGCTTCGACCTACACTGTGGGAACTATCGTTTGTCTAAACGGGCCCATTCGAGCCAAGCGCCTGCTCTACGTCCCGTTTTTCTCCAGAGCCACGCTCTACCGCCCCAGGGCGAGCGCTGGAAACTGGTTGTCTCGGGCAGCCGAGGTGCAGTACGGCAGGGATTTCGCCAGCGGCTTGGGGGCCGATGTCGGCCCAGACCGGAAGACCATCTCTGCTCAAGGTTGGACCAGATGAAGTCTCGTTGTTCTGCTGCTCGAGCATTCTCCATCATTGAAGTCCTGATCGCTTTGGTGGTGGCCGTCTTTGGTTTTTTCACCTTCTTTTCGGTGATGTCTACCGGCACTCATCACTCAACCCAGACCCGCAATCGAGTCTTGGCCCAGTTCCTGGCGGAAAATTTGATCGAGGAGATCGTGGCCCATCCGTATGGAGCTCCGGCTCCCCAGGCTTGGGTTAGCCAGAGCGATACTCCGGCGGAGATCTGGTTGAACGGCCGCTTCCATCAGGTGGTGTTCCATAAAGTGCTCGAGTACCAGAACGGCAGCTTCGTTGGCGCCGGGAGCGAGGACACCGACTTAGTGAAGATCACCATAAGTTGGAGGGAAGCCAGGGGCGACCGGCAGGAGGGCGAGTCCTCCACCAATCCTGAGGACAATAAAGTTCTCGAAGTGGAGGTTCCGGTATGGCGCTGAAGTCCGAACGCGGTTTCTCTCTGCTGGAGATGATCGTCTATCTTGCCCTGGCGGCAGTGACTTTGGCCATACTCACTTCGCTTTTTGTGGTCAGCAAGAACACCCAAACCAAAGCCTATTCCTCGTATCTGGTGGGTGGGCGATTCGCCTCGGCGATAGCCACTATTCGCCGAGATCTTCAGGCCACGGCTCTAGCGAGCCTTCAAGCTTATCCCAATTCCGAGGAGGAATCCGAGGCCCCAGGACTGACTGCGGTCAGCGCTTACGCCCATGACAATCAGGGAAGAGATAATTTTGAGATCAGTCCCTATGGAGTTCCCCGATGGGTGAGTTTCTTGCACTACACGGTGGTTCCCAACAGTGAGATCACCGGGCATCTCCTTCGCTGGCGCACCGAACTTCCCATCAAGAACGGACTTCCGGCTTTGGCCGAAATGCCCCCCGCCCTTCACTCTCCTGACACCGGCCGGGCCTTAATCGAGAATGTCCTCTTGGCAAACGTAACGGTCTCAGGGATCGGGAAAGGTGGGAGTAAGGCTTTCGACGAGCACGGTGGCTTCGAGGTCAAGTTCATTCGTCGAGCTGGAGGTTCGGATGGAGAGGAGAGCTTCACCCCTGAAAACCCAAGACTTGGGGAGGCAGCTGACAACACCAGACTGGTTCAAGTGACCCTGCGCACTTTGCAAAACGAAAAGACTTCGAATCCAGACTACTTCGAGTTCTCCATCCGCGTAGCCCCTCGCTACTGAGCCTTCAAGAAATCCTGCCCATGCTGCCCAGCTAGTGGTCTCCGATGCAAGAGGGGTGAAACTCGCCTTCTCGAGAGATTTCGGAACCGGCGTGGGTGACCACGATCCGGTACTCGCAGGGTTCGACAACTCCTTCGGCGTCCAGGATGGGAAGGTCTTTGGTGTCCATGACCAAGTCCCGAGCAACCCGGTGGCCTGCTGGCAGTCGCTCGATGAGGCGTTCTCCGATTAGGGTCCAACCTGGGTCTCCCAAGGGGCGGCACCAGAAGCGGATGGTGATGTCGGTGGCCACCGCCACTCCTGTGTTCCTGAGCCGAACACGAGAGTTCAGGATGTAGATAGGAGCGCCGTTGGCTTCGAAGCGGACGTCTTCGATCTCCAGTTGACCTTGGCCAAGGTCGGCGCCTACCAATTTGTCGAGGGTCGGGATCAGGTTGTCATGGCCCTCAAGGATCAGCCAACTTCTCAAGACCGCTGCGGCGGCGTGTTCAGCTTTAGGGCCCTCGGCATTGCGATAGATTGCGTCGGGGTAGATCCTCTTGGGCCCGAAGCGGGCCGGATTGCCCCACTCTGCCAGCCCCACCACTGGAGCGTTGTTGGCCTTAAATCCCAGGCGCTCAAAGAAGCCACGCTCGGTGTCCGAGTCGGCGAAACCCATAAAGACCAAGGGCATGCTGTCTCTGTCGAACCCCAACTTATTTCGATAGGTGTTCAGTTTGCCGTGAAGTCTCTGGGAGACTTCATCGGTGCGGTGTTCGGTGACCACCAGGATCACGTTTCTCCCGTCTAAGGTGTCGGAGAGAGCGGGCACAGTTGCAAACAGCAACAGCAACAGTAGACAGATAAGACGTAACATGGGCGAAGTCTTCGTCTTGCCCACCCTTGACCCTGCGACTTAGCGCACATCCCAGGGTTGGCGAACCGGCTGAGGAGGGGGTTGAGGTCTCGGTTCCGGCCTCGGTTGGGGCCTCGGGGCTGGAGGTCTGGTGGCCGGTGGCTGGTAGGGTCGCAGAGGGGGTCCAGTGACTGGAGGTGGGGCCTGACTTGGGAGCTTCTCCAGGGCGAAACTGAGGTTTCTCCGGGCACCGGGATCGACCTCAACCTTGGAGCTAGCTGCTCGGTATCCATCCAGAGTGAGACCCAGAGTGTAGGTACCGGGTTCCAGTTCCGGGATTTCCGTGGGAGTGTTACCTTGGACCTTGCCATTGAGCTTGACAGTGGCCCCGCTGGGGACCGACGTCACCTTGACCGCTGCCGGGAGCGGCTTGAGTTCGACTTCCAGAAAGGCCGGTGAGTCCGACTCTACGGTTACCTCATGAGATTGTTCGGCGTAGTTAGGGTAGGCGAGTCGCACGCGGTAGTCGCCGGGGGAGAGATCGTCGAGAGTCAAAGGTGTGACCCCCTGGAGCGTGTCTTCCAAGAAGGCGGAAGCGCCCGGAGGTGTGGAGCTTATCTCCAGTTTACCCAGCAGTTTTTCCAGCTGGTGCTCCAGGCTCAAAGACTGATCCGCAGTGAGCTCAATGATGGTGGCGAAGGGCTTATATCCCTCCTTGGTCAGTTTTACGCGGTACTCTCCCGGGGGGAGCTCAAGAGTGTCTGGAACCGGCCCGTGGGAGGTGTCGTCAATGATGAGTTGAGTCTCGGGGGGATCGACCGTGAAGGTGACGGTCCCGGTCAAGGGAGTGAGACTGAGGTCCAAGTCAAGATGCTGATCGGGTTCAATGAGCAGAGCTTCACTCAGACTCTGGTACCCATCGAGGTGGATTTCCAAGAGGTATTCACCGGCAGTCAACTGTTCCAGATGCAACGGGGTCTTGCCTTTCATGGAGCCGTTCAGCCAAATCGCCACTCGATCGGGGTCGCTGGTCAATCGAAGACTGCCAGGAGGGGCTTGGGCGGCAGTCGTCGACGAGTTGCCGAGCAGGGCAACTCCGATCCCGACTACGGCGAATGTGAGCAGTAGGGCCAGAACTTTCCAAGGCGTGGTGGCTGGCTTTGAGGGGGGAACGGATGGTTCTTGAGCCGTGGTCTCCACGGACTCGGGAAGACTCCTGTTGTCAAGAGAGACCTCAAGTGTTTCGGGCTTCATCGGACCAGAGTCTGTGGCAGGCGAAGCCTCTTTTCCAGGGGTCAGTTTCATCGAAGGGCGATTTCGACGGCGAAGACCAGAGAACTCTCGGGCGATCCGGTTCTTAAAGTCCTTGGAGGTGAAGCGGAATAGTTCACCTTCGAAACCGGAGACCGTTTCCAAGACTCCCAATTCTTGGAGCCTCTCTAGGGCTCGATCTACTTCTGCCTCTTCGAGTCTTGTCAGATCCAGCAGGGCCATATAGCTCAAAGGCTCACTGACCAAAGTGGCTGTGCGCAGAGCCTCGCAGAGATTGGCCTGTTCACTCTCCAAGTGGCTCCAGGCACTTTTCCAGGGATCCTCCGGCAAAGGGGTGTCTGGAGACTCGCTGAATCCTGCTTGATGTTGGCGGAGCGCCCCTGCTCCGACCAGAGCCAGCAGGGCCAGATCGAGCAGACGGGCCCTGCCTTGTGTTTGATCGAGAAGCCATTCCGCCAGCCGCAAGGAAGGATCGTGACCCAGGCGATCCCGGGCCAGGGTAAGAAGCGCAAGATCGCTCAGCCTTTCGAGGCGATGCTGCTCCCATGAGGGCTCCAGGGCGAATCGAGGGCTGTGCTCGGAGGCCACAGACAGAATCACCCCGCACCCCCGAGGCAAGGGAGCAGCTATAAGAGCCTTGACGACCGCCTCAGAAAGCTCATCTAGGCGTTCGGCGTCATCGATGAGCAGCAAGGAGGGCCCCTCGAGCTCTCCAATTCCTTCTCGAAACTTCTCCGCCAGAGCTAGCGTTGATTGACCGGGCGTCAGATGGTCGATCTGGGCCTCGGGTTTGAGACTGCTCCTAAGGGATTCGAAGGTGTGCTGCGGGTCCAAGCCAGGTTGCACCTTGAGGATATGCAGACTCGCTTGGCCTAAGCTCTGCTCAAGCGCCATCAGGAGGGCTGTTCTACCCACCCCATGGGGTCCGGTCAGCAGCAGTTTAGGATGCAAGCCTTCTCGAGCTCTTCTAGCCAAGCTTTGAAGAACCGCCAGGTCATCGCTCCGGCCTGAGAGTTCTGATTTCGGGGATTTCTTGGAAGCTTCCGGTGGAGTGGAACCGAGCAGTGCTCGCAGCTGCTCCTCGGTGATCTTCGCGGAACTGGGCCGATCCTCTGGAGCCTTACTTAGGAGTTTGGCCACGAGATCTGAGAGAGGTGTAGATATCTCCGGTCGCAGCTCCTTCAGAGATGGAGGCTCTAATTCCACGTGAGCTCTGAGCAAGCGATACTCGTTGTCGGCAGAAAATGGGAGTTGACCGCTCAGGGCTTCAAAGAGGCACACTCCCAAGGCATAGAGGTCGGAGGCCGGTGCGGCGTCGCTGGAGAGAATTTGCTCTGGGGCCAAGTAGGCGTAGGTGCCTAGAATGGTGCCAGCTTGTGTCAGTCGAGTTTGCCTGTCGATATCTCTGGCTACACCGAGGTCTGCGATTTTCGGTAGACCATTTTCTGACACCAGAATGTTTTCCGGCTTGAGATCTCGGTGGACGATTCCCTTGCTGTGGATGTGTTCAAGACCCGCACAAACCGAGGCGAACAGGTCCAAGATCTCGTCGACGGAAGGTTGTCGGGCCTGGAGGTAGGTGGAAAGGTTTCCCTGGTTCAGATATTCCATGACTAGAAAATCGCGGCCTTCGTGTTGGTCGATCTCCAGGAACGTGACCACGTTGGGATGAGACAAAGACGAGAGCTTACTGGCTTCTCGGCGAAAACGCTCCGCCTGGGCGCTTCCCTCCTTGAGGACTTTCACTGCCACTTCAGCGTCCCGGTTCCGGTCTCGCGCGTGATAAACTACACTCATGCCGCCACGGCCAAGCTCACCGAGGACTTCAAAGCGCGACGGAAGTTCTGAACTCACGGACTCTCCAACCTGTACCCTACAGCGATGTTCGTTCTCCGTTCCCACGTAGGTCCCTAGTGCTCGACCGGATCCTTGGGCAACCCTTCGGCAATGCCGTTCCTTTAAAGTGCTATCACTGGCCTCAACCACAACCTTTAGCTCATGAGTGAAGAATGAGGACCAAATCCAAACTTGCGGAAAAGGAGTTCCCCATGAAAAATGGTCCGAGATCTTAGGGGATTCCAAGATTTTGCCAAAGTTTTGTTAAGAAAGCGTTCCTCTTTTGTTTTCTCAAGCAGCCTTCTGGTATACTTTCGGAAGGTCAGTTTCCCCAAATCTTCACCATTACTCTTAGGGCAGCGAGGCATGAATATTGAAGTACCGAAATTCTAAACGAAAGGCTTTTTCGCTGATCGAAGTGATGATCTCTATAGTGATCATTGCCATAGCCTTAGCGGGAGTGACTTCGGCCCTGGTCTACGGAGTGAAGCACTCTCAGACCGGTCGGGAGGTCTCAGACTCAACCCAGTTGGCTCGCAGCCTCTTTGAGTATATGCAAGTTACCGGACAGATCGACTCGTTGGGCCCAGGAGATTGGCCGGACGACACCACCGGCATTAACGATGACCCCGAGGAGCGCAGGTTGCTAAATTCCTCTCCTTTCGGCGGTATGGACATCCGACCGGACCTGATCGCACGCTATAGGCGAAATATTTCCATAGAGCGGATGTCGAATGATCCGAACAGTCACGAACATTTGTTGGCGCGAGTCGTGGTGCGAGTTTACTGGAAGGAGTCGGAGAAATTTGAGCATTTTTCAGAAATCACCGGGATTATTCGTCATCAGAGGCTCTAGACGACACGGTTTGACCTTGATCGAAGTCATGGCGGTGATGGGGGTAGCCCTATTGCTGTTCGGACTGGTCATTAGAATCTTTTTCTTGAGTCAGGATGCGGTGGGTCACTCAGTAGACAAAATCGAGGCCGTTCAGAACGCCCGTCAGGCGGTTGACCGCTTGACTCCGATCGTCAATGTGGCGTGTGACAGCAATGCGCTCTCAGAGGCGGCGGTACGAATTGGTCCCCCCGAAGCCATAAACGATATTTCGATGCAAGTGCCGATTTGGTTGGACATCAAGACCACCGAAGAGTTGGTGGCAGTACCCTTGCATCCTCGAGATCAGTTTGTACCCTTCCATCAGGTTCCATCTTTGCGGTATCGAGTTGAATTTGTCCCGGACGAAGGCCTCTTGGTGTTAAAGAAAATGGACCCGACCGGGGAGATAGAAGACACTTCGGTCGCCCCAAAGCTCTTGGCGGGGGGGTTGATGGGACTTCAGTTTCGCCCGGTGCTCAACGACCAACGCTTAATTGAAGTGCGAGTTAGAGTTGCTCAAGATACGACTATTCGGCCGGTTGGCGACGTTCACGTGGTGGAGTCTTCGGCTGTCCTTCACATTCCTGCGGAGAGTCTAAAATGAATCGAACTATGAAAAACACCAAGAATCCCAGAGGCTCCATTCTCATGGTGGCGGCGCTGTTCACCTTCTTGACCTTCTTGGCGGCCTACGCTTTGTTCACCATTCTCCCGATGGAGTTCAATGCCGCTAAGAAGTCTCGAAACGATGTTCTGGGCCACTACGCTGTCGATGCCGGAGTGAAGGAGGCCGTCGCCTGGTTGGAGAGCCGACCAAGGACTGCGGTTTTTGGTCCGGACCAACTCAGCGAGTTCAATAACACCTTTGCTTCACCCAAGGAACTCTCCCGTGATTGGTCCTACCGTGCTCACATTGACACCGAGCCGGGAAACACCGGTCATTTCTGGGTCACCTCGACGGCATACTTTCGGACCCGAAAGATTCGGGAGGCCAAAGCTCAGTTTGTGTGGCGCGGCTTCGAAAGTTTTGCCCTCTTTATCGACCATTGGCGAATGGCGAATGACCCTACTGTGGACCTCTTCTTCAACTTGGGAGAAAACGTCATTCAAGGGCCTTTTCACACCAACGACCACTTCGTGCTGAACGTTCCTTCCGGCGCCTATGACGGTGGGAACGCTTTTGTATCGGGCCCTTATGCTGCCATGACCCACGCTGGATTGGGCCCGGATCCCAGTGGCGACTTAGAGGGATTTCCCGGCGACGGGAACAGCTACCTCGGCGGTTCAGGTCCAAACAGCTCTCCCAACGCGGTACCCTATAACGAAGACGGGGCGATCGAGGAGCGTTATCAACGGATCGTCGAGGGGGGACGGGGGTCACTCTCTCAGTCTCCGAGCTTCACCTTCCCCAACACTGCGGTGGACAAGTTCGGGATGCCGTTGCGCTCCAAGGCGCGAGGAGGAGGAGCGTTCTCCGGGATCCTGGAGACCGGGGTTCACGTGCACACCGACGAGAGTTTCGAGGTGACCGGTGGGGTCTACGTGATCGGAAACTCCAGCATCGAGCTCGCCTTGGACTCGAACGGCAATCAGCTTCAGAAGATCAGTCAGACTCATCTCGCGGAGATGTACTATCGAGCGGAAGACCAGACAGTGCTAGTCCCCGCACCCCCTATACCGAGCCTGACTCACAATCCTCCGTCTACCATCCCGGAGGTTCGCTATCGAATTGATCGCCCAACAGTGATCGTAGGCTATGAGCCGGTCCCGGTGGAGGGAGATGGCATGACTATGACGATTCAGCGGCCCATCTACGGAGAAGGTGATCCCGTTGAGGTGCCCTATATCGTCCATGTTCCCTACGATCCCAGTGTGCACGGTGACGGACCTTGGACCATTTGGGAAGCCTCCAATGAGGAGGGGACAACATACGTAGAACGGATTCGTGTTCCGATCGACGAGTCCGAGTACGATCCGAACAATCCTGATCACGAGATCGATCTGGTTCCTGCCGGCGACCGGCTCTACGAGGTGGTGGAGGTGACCGAAGAGGCCGGCTATCAGATCCCGGCCGGCTTTGCCGTCGAAGGAGCCACCGGGGGCTCATCAGTTGCTAAGGAGCACACCGTTTTTCTGGATCACCACGAGCAAAGAGCGGTGGTTGGCACCGGCAACCTTAATGGAGTGACCTTCGTGGAAGGGAACGTTATCGGCCTTCAGGGTATCAATAAGGGGAGCGTAACTCAAGGACCTCACGGCAACACCTACAGTGGTCGAGTGGTGGTTGCCGGGCCGGAGCATGGCTACAAGATCGATGTCACCGGTCATCTGCGTCAGTTCTATAACCGCGGTGACGAGAATCAAGGGATGGGAATGACCCTGGCCAATGGGAAGCTTCCTCCCAACGCCCACCACGCCCTCGGCTTGGTCGCTCGGGATGTCAACCTAAAACCCAGCTTCCAGACTTCGAGTGCTCACCCGTTGAACATTTATGCTCTGATCATGGCCGGGCACGGTGCAATAAACGCCCAAGGGCAACCTCTCGACGCAAGCGGAGTACCGATCGAAACTTCGGGAAACCGACAGCAGGTTTTCGGTGGATTTGGCACGGCTGCCGAACTCTTGACTCCCGCTGCCGCTTTGGATCGAGGGTACTTCCACCTTTATGGCGGAGTGATCACCGGCAATGCTCGAGCGTACTTCTTGGGGAATAAGGGACTGGAGTCAAACCTCATCTACGATCCTGCAGCGGCGTCCTACTTTCCCAACTTTGCCAGGATCCAGAGCTTGAGAACGGTGCGCTACTCCGAGTATCCGGTCACCGGTTCGACCTCGGGCTAAGAAGACAGGCCGGCCTCTAACGCTCTTTGAGAGGCAGAGGCTGACCAGCCTCCTAGGAGATCTTATCGCCTCGGCTTTGATGAGGACGATGA
>JBJHCR010000106.1:0-17906 GCA_050486105.1 Vulcanimicrobiota bacterium | reverse complement strand
GTTTTCGTTCAGTCTCTTCAAACATTCCGGCCTCCTCGATCATAGTTCTAGAAGCCGATCATGCACCGCCGACCGCAACTAAGCCAAGCACGCTTGCCGAAAGCTCACGGAAGAATGATTCAGGCACCGCCGAATTCGAAGCGGCATCACTCATTTTCTTCATTCCGCCAACACACGCCATATAGAATTTAAGGCCGCCAGGTGTCGTGCCCGCATCAACCTCAAGCTTGAGGCGATGCAAAGTCGATGTGACGTCTGCTATCAAGCGGTCTTTGTTACTGGTGAGCTTAAGAAAGTCTGGATCAAGGAGCGCTTTTCGATAGTGACCCCTTAGAGAGATTGCAATCGACAAGTAATCACCGGGTGCTTTTATGGCTGCGAGCTTCTCTTTCAGCGTTCCCTTTGGCGATTGCTGTTTTCTTGCTCGTTGCTCCATCCAGGCGATAAGTTCATTGCGATGAATCTTTTTCTTCTCGGGATGGTTCTTCGGTGATGCTACGGCCGCTTTTTTTACTCTACTCAGTAGCTGATCGTAGAGTTCTTCCTGTTGATCGCTCGCAAGCCAAACATCTTGGGCTTCAAGCCATTTCCCTAACGATCGAATGTTTTGAGCCTGTACGCTGGTCGAGTCTCCGGCCTCCTCCCAAATCATGTTGTCAACCCAAAAGTCAACCTGGTTGTCATTCTCTGATTTGATCTCTCCCAATTTGCCTTTTATCGAGGCAACGGTCGAGTTCAGGTCGTCACGGTTTCTTCTCTCCTTGGGAAAGGTCAAGACTCTTAGCTCTTTCTTCACACATCGGCTCGTTACCAGTCTGAAGCGGCGGTCCTCGGCACATCGGTCGTAGGCAAAGGACTTCTCGAGAATAGAACTTCCCTGCTTAAGCTTTTTGTCGGCACGTTCGCGCTCACATAGTTTTGCAATACTCCAGAGCTGGTCCAGGTCGTTTCCTTTCACTTGAACGAACTCAACGATTTCCTGTTGAGAAATCTTTCGGATTAGAGTGACGTCATCTTGGGCCTCGCACCAGACCTGAGCCAACTCCTCATTGACGAGCATTTCAAGACAATATCTAGCGGCAATATGGTCTTGGAAAACGAATCCTTTTCGAGCCTCTACACCGCCGGTTTCTAGCGGTTCCAAGTGATGTATTGAAGGTTTGGTCACCAGTAGCTCACTCCCCACCCCGTTTGTACGGACAATCGCTTAGCTCACCTGCCTGAAATTCCTTGTGGTATTTTTATTCGCTCTGGTAGTAGAAGCCTGATGCATTAACTAGATGAAGGGAGTGACTGGGCCAGTTCTTGCAGCGCTCTTAATCTCTTCCCCCTCGGCGCCTGCTCCCCCGACTCCCACCGAGCCACGGTCACTTGGTGGCAGCTGATCGCGTCGGCAAGTTCCTGTTGGGTGAGGCCTAGCTCTCCTCGGACATAGAGAACGTAGGCGGCAAGATCAGGATGGCCTTTGGGCATCGTTCTAGCCCACATTTGGCCGGCAACCCGCTTGGCTACACTCCCGGGGTCCACTTTGCCGTGGGCATCCATTGAGGATTTGACCGCGCCAGCGATCAGCCGCTTAAGTTGTTCTACGTATTGATGGCGAGCTTGATCTCCCACGCGGTGATGATAGCACAAGTTCCAGAGACGTTAAATAAAACGCTATAAAAATTTGCTATACGCTATAAAAAAGGATATAATTAGATGAGGCACCGCAGGTGCGGAGACCAGCCTTTGGTGCTGGTTTGTCGGGTTCGAGTCCCGATGCCTTCAAGATTCTCATTGGAGGCAAGTATGAAACGACGTACTTTAACCGTCGCCGAGGCCGCAGTCTGTCTTGGCATCTCACGAAACACCGCCTATGAAGCCATCAGGCGTGGAACCGTTCCCTCGATTCGGCTGGGACGCCGCATCCTTATCCCCACCCACGCCTTGGAGATACTCCTCTCTGTCGACGGGCCCGAAAAACGGTCCGAGGAGGTCTCGGCATGAGGGGTTATATTCGAAAACGGGGGAATGGCTATCGGGTCGAGATTCATATTGGATACGACTCCAGCGGCAAACGGCTCCGCCATATGCAGACCTTGTCTAATAAGAAGGCGGCCGAGAAGTATCTTCGGCAGAAGCTCGACGAGCTGGAGACGGAGGGCTCGATTCGGAACCGCAGTGTCGAGACTTTGGAAACGCTACTCAAGCGCTGGCTCGACTCCTCTGCCAAGCATCGCATACGTCAGCGGACCTTCGAGGAATATCAGTGGGTCGTTGACCGCTACTTTACTGGTTCGGCCTTAGGTCGGCAACCGGTGGCCACCATTACCCCTGCTGATATTCAGCAGAAGTATGGGGAGATGATCGCGTCAGGGACCGGACCCCACGGAGTGAGGAAGGCCCACACCGTGGTTCGACAGGCCCTCCAGGCCGCAGTCAAATGGAGGGAGATCTCGGTCAACCCAGCGCTCTCCGTGGAACTCCCCAAGGTCAAGAGGGAGCGGGAGATGAGGATCATAGAAGCTGCCGACCTGAATGCTTTCGTGTCCGCTGCTCTTCAAGAGGAACGCCACGCTGCTCTTTGGGTTCTGGCTGCCTCCACAGGGATGCGCCCGGAGGAGTATCTCGGTCTCACCTGGGCCGATCTCGGTCCAGGTTACCGAAGCCTGACTATTCAAAGAGTTCTGGTCCGTCCCAAGAAGGTTGTGAAGGGGCAGCCTAACTGGCGGTTCGAATCACCCAAGACGGTCAAGAGTCGTCGAACTTTGGCCCTGGAGCCAGAGATGGCAGAACTCCTGGTCTCTCACAAGATTCAGCAGGACAAAGAGAAGGCTTCCGCTGGGTCTGGATACGAGGACAACGGCTTGGTCTTTGCCACAACCATCGGAACTCCAGAAAACTCTGCCAACCTCAGGAACAGGGGCCTAAAAAGAATTCTCCGTAGAGCTGGCCTTCGTGAAGATCTTACCCTGTATTCTCTTAGACATAGCGCCGCGACGGCTCTGCTGAAAGACCGAGAGAACTTGCGCATTGTGGCAGATATGTTGGGCCACAGTACGACCCGGTTAACAGCCGATCTCTACTCCCATGTCACCTTTGATATGTTAGAAGAGGCCTCGGCCAAGCTCGGTCGTCGATTGTTTGGGGAAAAGAGCTGAGCAACCTCGGCACCCATCGAGCTTTGATGGCGTCCCCCCAAAGCTCGATGGCCTGACCTCAACCAACTCTTTACCAGCGGCCAGACCTCCCCCCCAATCCAGGCCTTTGGCCTGGTTTTCTCCTTCCCCCTTTCCCTTTCTTTATTTCCAAAGATCAGCTGACCAGGTTCCGTTTAACCCTCAGTGGGATGCCATCACCTTGGTCTCATTTCGTCGTCGTGGGGTGGACTATGGGGGAAAGTTCCCAGGTATCAGGCTTTGGGCTTTGCACTCAGGTTTCTTGAACTTTTCCCCGTTGTCCACGCCCTCTCCGATTCGGGGCTTTTCGTCTTCCTGTGTGGCGACATTTTCTGTCGCAGGACCAGAGTGGCCGCTTAACAAAGTTCAGAACCCCGGGAGCTAGGGGAGACTCCTTGCTTGTTCCCACTTTGTTTGAGCGGTTGAGGCCGTTGTGAGATTGAGAGGTTGTGTTCTTTGGCAAAGGCGAAGAGTAAGAAGGATGAGGCTCCCCTTGGGCTTGAGGCAAAGCTTTGGCAGGCGGCCGACAAACTCAGAAACAACATGGATGCCGCAGAGTACAAGCACGTCGTGCTTGGCTTGATTTTTCTGAAGTACATTTCTGATGCTTTCGAAGAGCGTTTTCAAGAGCTCAAGGACAAGAAGCACGAAGGCTGGGATCCTGAAGACCCTGATGAGTATAGAGCTGAGAACATTTTCTGGGTCCCCAAGGAAGCTCGATGGACTCACATCAAGGCCAACGCCAAGACTCCCGAGATTGGGAAGATTCTTGATGATGCCATGGTGGCCATTGAGAGGGACAACTCGTCCCTAAAAGGTGTGCTCTCCAAGAATTATGCCCGCCCGGCCTTGGACAAGAAAAGGCTGGGGGAACTGATCGACCTGATCAGCACAATTGGTCTTGGAGACAAGGATAACCGCTCAAAAGACATCCTAGGGCGGGTTTACGAGTACTTTCTCTCACAGTTCGCCAGTGCCGAGGGCAAAAGGGGCGGGCAGTTCTATACCCCACAGAGCGTGGTGAGGCTTCTGGTGGAGATGCTGGCTCCTTATAAAGGACGAGTCTTCGACCCGGCCTGTGGTTCCGGTGGGATGTTCGTTCAATCGGAGAAGTTCATCGAGGCCCACGGTGGGCGTATTGGTGACATCAGTATTTTTGGGCAGGAGTCGAACCCCACAACTTGGCGCTTGGCCAAAATGAATATGGCCATTCGAGGGATTGACGCCAATTTGGGGGACACATGGGGAGACAGTTTTCGAGACAACAAGCATAAGGATCTGAAGGCCGATTATGTCCTGGCCAATCCTCCGTTCAACGACTCCGACTGGGGCGGCAAGGAGTTGGCCAACGACGCGCGCTGGAAGTATGGAACCCCCCCGCCTGGGAACGCCAACTTTGCTTGGGTTCAGCATTTCCTGCATCATCTTTCCCCCAGGGGAGTCGCCGGTTTCGTCTTGGCCAACGGAAGCATGTCCAGTCAGAGTTCAGGAGAAGGAGAGATTCGCCAGGCCTTGGTTGAGAACGATCTGGTCGACTGCATTGTCGCCTTACCGGGTCAGCTCTTTTACTCCACCCAGATTCCGGTCTGCCTTTGGTTTCTTGCCCGCGATCGGGCCACCGGAGTCGGATTGGAGGGCAAGAAGCTACGCGACCGCCGAGGAGAAACTCTCTTTATTGATGCCCGGAAGATGGGCTATTTGGTTGATCGGGTTAATCGGCGATTCAGCGAAGACGAGATCGAGAAGATTGTGTCGACCTATCGTCGGTGGCGAGGTGATGATCACAGGCCCTACAGCGATGAACCGGGATTCTGCGCTTCGACAAAGACCACTGATGTTTCGGGACATGGCTTCATTCTGACCCCGGGAAGGTATGTCGGGTCGGAAGAGGAGATTGATGATACTATTTTTGAGGAGCGGTTCGCTGAACTAAGAAGCGAACTCGAACAGCAATTTCAAACGAGTTCGAGGCTTGAGAATCTCATACTGGGATCACTTGAAGGATTGGGAATTTGATTTATAGCCCATACAAGAAGGTCAAGCTAAGCTCGGTTGGTCAGTGGTTGTCAGGCGGAACGCCTAGCAAGAAGAAAACAGAGTACTGGAATGGCGATGTCCCGTGGATTAGCGCTAAAAGTTTGAATCGGTTCTACGTCAGTGATTCAGAGGAGAAAGTGACTGAGTTGGGCGCCGCTAACGGAGCGAAAACGGCCCCCGCCGGTGCAAGTCTCTTCGTGGTGCGCGGAATGAGCCTGAAGTCTGAATTTCGCGTTGGCATATGTCTGAGAGATGTTACTTTCAATCAAGACCTGAAGGCAATTATCCCAAACGAAACTGTCGAGCCTCTTTTTCTCGCTAATTCACTGCGGGCTCTTGATGCCCAAATATTGGGTCTGGTAGATGAAGCGGGTCATGGCACGGGCCGATTGGCAACCGATCGCATCGCGAACTTCGAAATCCCCCTTCCCCCCCTCCCCGAACAAAAGCGAATCGCCGCCGTCCTGGGTGCCCTGGACGAGAAGATCGAGAACAATCGCAAGATGAACGAAACCTTGGAGGCGATGGCTCAGGCGATCTTCAAATCGTGGTTTGTCGATTTCGATCCGGCAATCGACAATGCCCTGCGGGCCGGGAACCCCATTCCCGCCGATTTGGAGGAGAAGGCCGAACGGCGGCGGGAAGTGATAGCTAGGGACGACTACAGTAAGCCACCCTATGCCGAACTTTTCCCCGATCACTTTGTGGATTCAGAGTTGGGATCGATTCCTGAGGGGTGGGGTGTCAGGTCTCTCTCCGAGTTGACCTCCAAGATTGGAAGCGGTTCAACTCCTAGAGGAGGCTCCAATGCCTATGTTTCGGAAGGAACTTGCCTTATCCGAAGCCAGAACGTCTATGACTCAAGATTCGTATGGGAGGGGTTAGTATATATCACTGATGAAGCTGCAGACAGGCTCCGGAACGTGACGGTCGAATCGACAGATGTCCTGCTAAACATTACCGGTGCATCTTTCCTTCGTACCTGCTTGGTTGACCAAGCTACACTCCCGGCTCGGGTAAATCAGCACGTGGCGATTGTCAGAGCTGGCAAAGGAATCCCACCCAGTTTCTTGCATCAGCATCTTCTTTCGAATAGAGTTCGCGATTTTCTGAGGGGGATGGACGCGGGCGCTTCCCGCCAAGCAATTACAAAAGGGCATATTGAGTCCGTCCGACTACCCTTTCCTTCAAGTGAAGTTTTGCAGCGCTTTGCGGACACTACAGATCCTTTCTTTCAAAAAAAGAGCTATGGTCAAATCTGGTGTACGGCGCTGAGATCATGCAGCAGCCTCTCCACTGGTGTTCTTATCGCTAACTCTGATTCCGTCTGAGAACTTTACTCCGCTGATCACATCGGCCAGGTGGTGAAATCCTTTGAGTTTGCGCCATCGATTCTGAGCACTCATCCCAAGCTTGAACACCAGGGACAGTATGGTATTCTGTGAGACACAGCCTCGAGTCTTTGCAGATCTTAGCCGAACGGTGGCGAAGGTCGATTCGACGGGGTTTGTTGTTCTGATGTGCTGCCAATGAGCGGCGGGAAAATCGTAGAAGGCAAGGAGCGTTTCACGGTCTTTCTGAAGGCACTCGGTTGCCTTAGGATACTTGTCCTGATAGGTCTTTAGGAAAAAGTCGAAGGCATCGAAAGCATCCTTCTTCTTCTCGGCCATCCAAATGTTGTGCAGCCGTTCCTTGGCCTTTTTCTGTGAGGACTTTGGTAGTTTGTTGAGGATGTTCGCTGTCTTGTGAACCCAGCACCGCTGCTGTCGGGTTTCGCCAAATGTTTTGGCTAGCGCCTTCCAAAAACCGAGGGCACCGTCTCCTACTACCAACTTGGGCCCAACTGAGAGTCCTCGGCTCTTGAGTGCGTTCAGGACCTCGAGCCAGCTCAACTCCGATTCTCTTAATCCCTCTTCGATGGCAACGAACTCTTTCTGACCTGTTTCCGTTGCCCCGATAATCACAAGTATACAGCTATTCGCATCCTCTCCCCTGATGCTAAAGTGAATACCGTCGACCCACCAATACACATAGTTCTTCCTGGCCAGAGATCGTTTGCTCCAGGCATCATGTTCCTCAGTCCATTGCTGCTTGAGTCGGCTGATGGTGGATGGTGAAAGCCCAGCTGCATTTGGTCCCAATAGACTCGAAAGTGCTTCCTGGAAGTCTCCTGTGGACAAACCTTTGAGATATAGACAGGGGAGCAAGCCCTCGATGCTCTGGGTTCTTCGAAGGTAAGGTGGCAAAAATGAAGAGTTGAACCTGGCCTTACTCTTGCCTGGACGCCGATCACGGGCTTTTGGAACCTCGACCTCCACTGGGCCTAAGCCTGTTTGAATCTCTCGCTTGGGTAGAAATCCGTTTTTGACAACAGCCTGTTTCCCATTCTCTAACCTCTCGTGGGTGAACTGAGCGAGGAAATCATCAAATTCCGCCTTCACAGCCTCCTGAATCAGCCTTCTTGCTCCCTTTCTTAATAGCTCCGTCAGCGGATCTTCTGGCCCAGCCCCTGGTGTATTGAGCTGGATCACGGTATTCTGGGTCATGGCGTTTCCCTTTCGGTTGTTGTTTTAGTCGGTAACAACCAGTAGGGGGCGCTACTTTATTTCACCTGCCGTACACCAGATCTGAGTATAACTCAGAACCACCTGAATCATGACGTATTCGTGGCACTTATTTTATCTGTTGGAAACACCCACAGCCCACGCCCAACTTGTTAACTGTGTCTTAGTCAATCCAAGTCAGTTTCTACGAGACTAGTGTTGAGCGGTACTGCTTTGATCGGAAACAGATAAAGGAACGGTCTCGAAGTATAGGTGCCCCCTGGGTGTACTTAGGTCCAATCGAGGAAGGGGCAGGCATCGCCAAGAACGTAAATCGTCGTGATTCTCCCAGATTTTACGATAGAAGTTGTAGAAGACGAATTGTACAAAGTGACCAACACTGAGTGGTGAGGCCACCGCCATACGGCAGCCTGATTGATTCATATGTAAGTGGCAAGCTGGATGTCCGACCTTGGCAGTGGTGGGCTCGTAGTCAATTCTAAGTGGTGTCCTTAGGCGTAAACGCTCTTTGAAGTCAGGCTCATTCAGAAGAAACTCGATGTATTCGGTTAATGAAGGGGGCGCTGGTCCTTCTTCATTCAGGCCGGGAAAAATTTCTGGGTCTAGGTCGTACGGGCAGGGATAGTAGCAAAGGCGATGACGGTTTAGGGCCTTTCGATTAAAACCATAGGAAAGTTGCAAAAGAGAGCCGTCATACAAGAGGACGCTATAGATACGTTCTTCGAGATAAAATTTGTACTCATCGAGGCTTCCATACTCCCTCGAAGCAATGGGAGAGTACCTACCTTGGGTACTCCATCCGATGGACTTTCTTTTTCCTTCGGCCTTAACCGTTGGTACATTGTAGTCCATCGCTAACTCCTCGCTGAGTAGCACGTTAATCAGTCGGGTCAAATCATTAAGGACATCTTGGTGGGTCATGTTCCCGTTTTTAGAACTGCCTGCAAGCGGGCGCGAAGGTCTTCAGGTAGGTCCTCAATTGAAACTTCACCGCTTTCTAGCAGTTTGAGGTGGTCTTCAAGGCTCTTTTTGGTTTGCTCTATCTTCTCGACAGTCTCACGAGACATATCCCGATATATGCGTCGCTTCTTGTCGAGTTCTTCTTTAGTAGGAACAAGAAACCGCAGAGTAAAGTCTTCGGCCTCAATATCCGAGATCTCTTTGGCCAACTCTTTCATCTGAGGCCCCCATCCTGTTATCCTTACCCAGCCTCGGGAGCGCGTGATTCCTGTGAAGAGCGTATTGCGCCGCCGAGCGAGTCCGAATGGGTCATTGTAACCGTACTGGGCGTCGACGACATACACCATAGGAGCCTCGTTTCCCTTGGCTCTAAAAATGTGTGCCAGGGCCACTGAGTTTGGGCGAAAAAACTCATGTCGCTGGCTAGTCACACCAACCATATGGGACGGAATATTCAACGCCGTCAATTCGGTAACGATCGGAGCCGCATTACGCTGGGCTGTCTTCGGGTCTGGGAAGACAATCAAGACATCTGACGGCTGGAGTTCCTGTTGTCTAATGTCATCTGAGATGCTCTTAGCTATCCACTGGGCTTGCTCCTTCGCCGAATCAAAGGCCTTACAGACGACGGCATCCTGGCTATTGAGAAGCTCAGCGAAAAAGCCGGGCGTGGCTTCAGTGCGCCGCGAAAGTACGATCTCTTGCCCCGGTTCGTAATCACCTTCCAGCTTGTAGCCGATCCTTTTCCATAATTCGGAGCTATCGAACATCTGGACAAGTCCGCCATTCCGGTACACACCTAGTCCTATACCGTGGGCGACCACCAAAGCCCATGGAGTGTTGCGGTAACAAACAGGAAGTAGTATGTCCTTCATTTGGCTACTCGATACACGGTCGCGACCGTCAGGAAGCTTTCCAAAAAGCTCTTCCGGTGGTCCCATGTCTTGGTCAGTCAAATTCTGGAGCTCGTCATAGGCGTAAACTATCCGCTTAGGTTCCTTAGTCACCTGATACACGATTTCAAAAAAGGGTTTAGGAAGGTCCTGGGCCTCATCGATGAGCACGGCGTCGAAGAGTTCTAAGTCATCGCGATTTACCATAGAGCTTAGCAGTTCAGCACAAGTGCCTTCAAAGGCTGAACTTATCCCGTATTGTGATTTGGCGGTCCCAAAATCAAGAATTGGTAAACCGTGTGCCTGCGCGACCTCAAAGCATAGTCCTGCGCGTCCCATCCCTCCCCAACAATGAAGTAGCCTTACCCGCTCCCAATCAGGCTCTTCTTGCGTATGCTCGTAAGTGAAGCGCCGAATGAGGTCTTGAAACTGTTGATACAAAGACTGGGTATAGAACGTTATCGCGATTTTCCAATCTGGGTGTGTGGAATGCAAGTAAGCAGCCTTGAGGGCCAAGACCACCGTTTTCCCAGACCCCGCGAGCCCCCCGATTCTTTGAATCCCTTCAGGATAGGCAATGACAGCGTCTCGCTGCCAGCGGTCGAGATTAGCGATCTGCTTCTCTATCTCTCTAATCTTTGCTCCTCTGGACTCTGCCTGACGAACATTTTCACGTTTCTTAAGCGGCTTGATCTTGGCAACTCGATCCACCACAGCTGTGAGATGGGGAAACACGTCGACCCTGTCGAAAGATGCCAGCTTCGACAGAACTTCGGGTAACGTTGATGGAGTGGCTACTGAGATGTCGGGTTTCTCTTGAGAGCTTAATTCATGAGGGAAGAATACGACAACCTCGACAGGGACAACTAGTTTAGTACGTTGTCGTAACTCTTTATGGGTGCGCAGCTTGGATTCAAGTGCTACCTTCAAGTCGTCATGCTCTGCGAGGATGCTCTCATCAGAAACGTCGATGCTTGAGACAAACTTGAATAGCACTACCCCGTATTCCTCGCATACCACAAGTGCATCCACCACAATTTTCTCATCGGGAGTTGCCAGAACAGGATATCCAAAGTACAGGGTTCCGTTCAGGTCTAAGGAAAGGAGGACTTCCTCTATCGCTTTCATAGCGAAGTTGTTTTCAGACCTACCACGAACTACATGTAGCACAGACTCACCTCTTATGAGCTTTCTCATCGGCGATTCCTCTGTAATCACGTCAGCTCCTCCTTAACCTGTCCCCACTAAACGGGTTTGAATTTCAACATTCTGAACCAGGCACTTTGCCAAACCATAACCAAGATGTTGCCGAGAGGTTGCAAGGTTATTGCCAAGATCTTACTACAGCCTTGGTTGGTCAAATGTCTTAGGGTTCATCTCGACATAACAAAGCTATACTGCCTCAAACCTGTCAAAACCTAGAAGGGAATCTGGGTTATACTCAACTAGCCAGAAGACGTCGGCTGCCTTGTGAGTGCTCACATGCGCCCGGATTCTTGTAGCTCGCTCTCGCTAAGGCCTTGAACTTGAACGGAGGTTTCGGAACTTCAGTAAAGCGGGTCGCCAATAGGTCGCCACCCCACCCAAACTCCCCAGCCACCCAGCACTCAACCGCACCCCCAAACCCAACCATCACAGGCTTCGAACGCCCTCTATCTCCAGCCCCTGCATCTTTGACCCGCTCTTGGCGAATGACCCGGTCAAGTGCACGCAACCCCCGTCATCACTGGGTTCTCGGCCCATCAAACTGGCCGGTGTGGGTCAGGAGTGTGTCAACTTTTTGAATAGCTTTCTGCGAGAATTTCGTCGACGAAACAGTTCAGGGCAAGCCTAGAAATCCATCATCCTACCATCAGAATGAATTTCAATAGAAGGCTCTTTGGTTAATCGGCGGGCCAGTGTCGGAAACCCCGACAAGAGACCATAGCCTCTGCGTGCGCAGGTCTCCGTAAGATGCGGCGAAGAGACCCCTATCCAGGAAGTCGGACGTAGCCCGCTATGAACCTTGCCGAAGGATTCGAGCGCTGAGGCTGAGCCCTTCTGCTCGGTTGTCTCTTCTCTACATAGCTTGAATTCGCATAAGGACTACCAACGTTACCTTCGATTGTCTCAATACTTTTCGAGGTTACTCCCGTGATTATGCCAATATGAGGATAGAAGAAGTTCAAGTCCGTGTATATTAGGTCGCCATAAATGATTAGGTCGCCGGTTTCAGGATCTCCGGTGGGGTAAGGTTCTCCGTGCTTATCCAGCCGATTGGGATCCATTTCTCGAATCCACATTCCACGGTTCTTCGCCCCGGATGCCATATCCGGCACCCAGAATTCAGACCCCCCCGATCCTGCGCTGAACTGCTCTGACCCCCAAGTGGGACTTTTTCCAGTCGCTTCAATGTAGACCAGGTTGCAGAAGCCAACACACCAGTCGTCCATGAAACCCAACCCAAAGCGCTCCATAATGTCTTTATGAACTTCCCTGGGATTGCGGGACAATTGCTTCTTCGCAACCTGGACGATATTCTCCCGGACATCCTCTTCAACGTCACTGGGGCGGATTACTATATCGAAGTCCTGGGCCTCGGTCTTGCCGTTATGAACCGCCTGAACGGTGATTGTTCTCTTTCCGAGGTGAGAGAATTTCCGGTCCAGGCACCAAGTCCCGTTCTCACTCCTACTTGCAAGGCCGAGGTGGAAGACTCCTGCCTTGACCTCAACCCGGTCAGGATCTCCTTCAATTTTGAAGGCAAATTTCACTGATTCGCTGTTTACTCTGCTTGGAATAGCGGGTTCAAGCATTGTGATTTTCATTGTTGTAGTCTAACCTTTCTCTCAGGTTGATCGGTTACTCTAGGAACCGAGATCGAGTGCGAGCGCAAAAATGGACGTGGGAGGGGAATGTTCGGTCAAACGCCTTCGATGTCCTGTCGGTCAGCATGCCAAGAAGAATCCCCTGCTTGCACTTGTGCCCGGTTGTAAGAGAAAATGAGTACCGATAAGACCGAAGGGCTAAGTCCGCTAGAGACAAACCTCTAGCTACACTAGTCCTCAACCCAGTGAAGGGAAATTGGAATAGGAACTAAGCAAGAAGACAAAGACGAGTTAACTACTAGAAAGTACTCCGGAAGATCGGGCCTATGGCAGTATGAAAGATCACAGAAAGAACAATCACCTACAATCGTCAATTCCCCGAGTACGACATCGTAGAAGCCAAATTTAGCGTCGCTTCAACCGGGATCAGCGGAACCCACGGGCCCACCGTGGAGCAGTCCAACGGTAAATGCACGCGGTTTGCCAACATGCAAAACCAAAAGGTGAACACTTAAGTATCAATGAGGTCCGTTTCCCCGCTCTTGCGGGTCCTAGTTTGTGTGACCAAACGGAAAGTGACAATGAGATGTCGGTATACTGATTCGCAGAGGAAGGTACGAGCTTGATATGGCAGAATAGAGGATGCAGGAGTACTGGTCTGGTGTGTTGGATGGACAGTGATCTAACTGGGTCGGCCCTAAAGTGATGAGGACTCTTGATTTTCTATTGAGCCGATGCATATCCCAACAGTGCTATGAATCAGGCTAGATGAACAAGGAGGACCAATGGCCTACATTCCATTGAGCGCGAGCCGTGAGACCCTGCCAGCAAGACTTGAACAACTTGGAGTGAATAACGGGATCCTGAATATTGATCTAAGTGATCAAAACTGCTTTCCGAATGAACCGGAAAAACTCATTTGTACCACTCTCGACGAGTGTAAGATTACCTCTGAAACGGCGTTTTCGCTCGGCTTTGCTTTCGGACGGTACCAGGGTGAAGCGGATTCGCAGTCTTACCTGATGGAGTATCTTCGGTATTGCGAACCCTCGTGGACGGTTAATAATGGCATTTCGGTAAAAGTAAGGTGGGGTGTGGGAATACGCTGGGCGGTAAGTGCAACGATCACTGACAAAGATGCGGACTTTAACAGCCTCTCAGGCCTTGCTGCATCTGCTCACTTTAATTTCGCAACCGTTGAGACCAAACTCAAGATTGAAGGTCTTTCGCATCCCAATATGAGAGACGCTATTCCTGAGGAGACGAGCTTCGACGTTAAGTCCTACACCAAGATGGTCATGGCATTTCACAATTTGCGGCGGCTTGTGGACGACTCAGGCGCTCAAGTGAACCCTGTTGTGCTAGGTGTAAGCATTGATTCAGAACTCCCAGGCATATGTGCTGGGTACCGGAAGAGTCTAGCGACCACTTGGGCTCTCACGGCAATTTCCAAAGGATATTCAATGGACACGGCCATGAAAAATTGTAATCGCGAAACTCGTGATTTTCAGAGCATTGTTCGTGCAGTCTATATCGATATACTGGGTATTGGAAATGGGATACCCTTAACAGAGGACCTTAAGCCAAACATCGTGGCAAGAGCTAAGGCGGCCGAGTATCTCAAGCAGCCCAAACACAGGAAGTATAGAGGATTTTTCTGATAGTTGGACTCTCAACACTCCCGGAGTCTCCGTTCTAATTGGTTACCCCCAATTTCAATGCTCGAGTTGTGATGAGCCTTACTCACGATCGTTTACCCCAAGACGAACATTGGAGAGCCTAGGCACTCGGTGTCCATCGCTCAGATGAGGTGCAGGAACTGTGGGTTTTAAGGGCCCAGTTGAATGATTTCGGTTTTCGGAACGAAGATTGAATATCGGAAATTTTAGGACTGCAAAGCTTCAAAACTTTAGTCGAACGGACGCCTATGCTTTCATTCCAGAGCTTGGGAAAGAGTCCGCTATCTTGACTTCGCGACTTGTTACTTCAACTGCTCTGATAAACCCATCGAATAAGACCCGGTGTAGGAGCTTGGGGACAGGAACCTGTAGAGAGCCCTCCGGAGCGTGTCAAGGGATCTGAGACAGATTTTTGTGTTAATTTAGAGAGCATTCGGCTCGCTTCTCGGGTGGGTTGATATAGACGGCGCGTTCCAGTTTTTTTGGTTTTGGTGGGCCGTTTAGGAAGCGCTCGGGGTGCTGGTTGTAGGCTGCCAAGATCTCCTGATATCGGAGCTCCAGAATTTCGTCTTCGCGGCCGTAGTGTACCGTTTCTGGAGTGAGATATAGGATTCCTGAGTGGTGATGTTGAGCATTGTAGCGGGGGAAGAAGCCACGACAGAAGCTCTGCGCGTCCTCGAAGCATCCAAAGCGGCTCGGGAACTCCGGTTGGTACTTGAGGGTCTTGAACTGGGCCTCGGAGAAGGGGTTGTCGTTGCTGACGTGTGGACGACTATGACTCTTGGTGATGTCCAGCTTCGCATGGAGGTTGACCACTGATAGAGATTTCATGGCTGCCCCTCGGTCTGAGTGGATGACAAGTTGATGTGGCTGGATCCTCTGCTTGAGGTAGCTTTCCTCAAGAAGCTGCTTGGCCAAATTTCCCGATTCTCTGGTCGCCAGCATCCAACCGACGACATAGCGACTAAAGATGTCGAGCACGACGTAGAGGTGAAAGTACTCCCACTTGGCAGGTCCCTTCAGCTTGGTTATATCCCAGGTCCAGACCTGGTTGGGTGCAGTCGCGATCAGCTCTGGCTTCTGGTAGTTAACGTGACGTCGCTGAGCACGCCGCTCTCGGACCTCGTTGTTGGCATTCAGGATGCGGTAGTAGGTACGGATTGACCCGATGTAGACACCTTCGTCCAGAAGGGCGTGATAAGCCTGGGCTGGGGACTTGTCTACGAAACGCTCGCTGTGCAGGTGGTCAAGGATCTCCTGGCGTTCGTCAGGTGACAGAGAGTTTTTAGGCCGAGGGGACTCTTTGGGGACGCGCTCCCGTGGCGATGCAGTAGCGCGATAGAAGGTCGAACGAGGCACGGATAACGCTTTGCAGGCCTGGCTGACTTGGCCGAGCTGGGGCGCAAGCTCACTAACCTCAGCGATCACGTCAACTTCTTTCCCGTCATCGCGTCCACTCCGAAAAGCGTGCACAGTTTTTTTTGGACGTCGATGATCAAATGGGCTTTTTCGAGTTCCCGCTGCAACTTGGCGTTCTCATTTTCAAGCTGGGCCAGTCGGCGTGCTTCTGCCGACTTAGGCTTAGCGCCGCGCCTCTTCGGGTTCTGGGGGTCGAGTTCACCGCGTTCCTTCTGCTTTCTCCAGTTAGAGACATTCGAGGAATACAGGCCTTTCCGGCGCAAGTAGCCACCGACCTGGCCTCTCTCAAGGTTGTCGATCTCGTTGAGAATCGCAACCTTCTGCTTTGCCGAGAGGTTCTGTCGAGTTGCCTTTTGCGGTTTGACTTCCGGGTCTGATGTCACTGCCATGGGTGGTTTTCCATTGAGGTGTTTTGGGTCGTTCATGTTAAGCATCTGAGATGACCTTTCTCCGCCCTTGGAGACAGGTATGGTTTCGGCGCAGCGGTAGTTTGAGCCTTCGCTACGACCATCGCCTCCGGCTCTGGTCTCCGCTCAGGCTCAAACTACCGCTATCGGTCCTGGAATGTTAGCTTAATTCCAAGGGATCGATCTGTCCAACCCCATCTTGGCACACAGGGACCGCGCTTTATGAGCGACCACCCAGAGCTGTATTATTGGGTCTACCTCCTGCCGGTTTGTCTCTTCGCTTTTTGGTTCATTCAGTATGACAACGAAAAGTTGAAAGCCAAGAAAGTTCCCATTCATGTGATAGCAGCTATCTTAACCTATTTCCTGTTGTGGCAAATGGGACTGTTTCGTCTACTCATCTATCCGCTCCTAGCCGGGGTGTTCGTCTTTTTCCTGGCCGCCATTGTGCGAGCAAAGAACAGCAGTAAACTGGTGGCCGCCGCCATACTGTGTTCGTTCGTCGTAACCTACTTCGTCGCTCATTTCCAACGTCGGGAACGTGGAGCCTATTGGGAGCTTTCTAAGGAAAAATATCAGAGGGAAGTCGATCACTCCTTTTCTTGGATCGCCAACGCTGCTAAGGAGAATCGCTTTACCAGGGAGCAACTGCTGCACTACATGAGGTCCAAGCAAAAATCCGTGCGAGACAACGCGCGTTCGATCGCTCGATTAACCGGCCTTCAGGAGACGGACACCGAGGACGCCAAGTCGTTCTATGAATCGCTTCAGGAAATCGACCCCGAGCTCGCCGAAGATTATTTCGACAATATCCCCTTCGATCTCCAGAGAGAGATTTATGATGGTGAATTCCCCCCGCCTCGAGAAGAACGTTTGAAGTTGCATCGCTCCGATTCTCAACCCACTGAGGAAAGATAGCTGGCCTATTGGTCGAGGCCTGGGGCCGAACATCTGTTCGAGGCCTACCCAGAGACCTTAGCTGGAGTCTGCTAGAGATATCCCAAAGTCAGGTTCACAATCGACTTACTACTCACGGTTGTGCTGGCTCGGCACCCGTGGAATAGCCTAGTGCTCTGGGCGGACCATCCAGACAAACTATGCACACCAGGACAAAGTGGGCTGCTGTTTCCGAACCAAAAAATGAGTTCCCACTTCTTTCGTAAATGAGGCTCGATGGATAATTTGCAAACAGTTTGGGACTACTGCCAAAAGAAGCTAGAAATCAGAAAAGGGGCCTGGCGTTCGGCGGTACTGGCCACTTGCGGCGAGGACGGTCCCGAAGCCAGAACGGTGATCGTTCGCGACTACAAATGGCCTCATCTCGTCTTCTATTCCGACAGCCGAACCCCAAAGATCCGGGACCTGAAGACCGACCCCCGTGTGAGTGTTGTTTTTTACGACCCAAAGAAGCGGGTGCAGATTCGACTCAAGGGGAGGGCAGAATTCTTCACCTCGGGACCGGAGGTCAAGAAAGCTCTGGCGGAACTACCGGAGCGTTCCAGTTTCGACTATCGCACGAAATTGCCCCCGGGCAATGAGACCCAAAGCGACACCGCCGCTCGCAACTTTTCCGAAACCCGAAACTTTGCCTTAGTTAGAATAGAACTCTCGGAACTCGATTGCCTTCTCCTTAGAGCCGAAGGTCACTCCCGGGCGAAGTTCACTGGTCCCGAGGCGGCTTCTTGGATCGTTCCGTAGCCGCGACCTTTCACCATCCTTTAAGCCCCATGCGAGACAATCAAGTCATGATCAACAAAGTTGCCATTAGTGGGTCCTGGAGAAACGCTCACGCCCAGGTTGAACGAGATGTGCGAAAGACGGTGTCCAGTGCCATCGAGCGGGGAAATGGGATCGTCACCGGCGGGGCCTTGGGGGTCGACTCCATCGCCACCGACGAAGTTCTCAAGGGAGATTTTGCTCGCAACCAGCTGGAAGTGATCCTACCGACCAATCTGGAAACCTACTCCGCTCACTACCGA
>JBJHCR010000105.1:0-17998 GCA_050486105.1 Vulcanimicrobiota bacterium | reverse complement strand
AGCTCATTGCCGGTGAGGTCACCTATTTCGAAGAGCCGTCTTTTTCTCCGGATGTAGGTCACGTCTTACTCTGCTGTTCACACCCTAAGGACGGGATAGAAGTCCTGGAGCTAGACCTTTAGCCTTGATTTCGATTTTGGAAGAAAAGTCTTAGAGCCTCTACCAGGCTTTCAGAAACGGCTTCCGGCCAGTTCTTGGGTGGGTCGGCCAACAAGTGCTTCTGATTGAGTTCAATGCAGATTCCAATGTAGTCTTTTTCGGACCATCGCTTTCTCAGAGCGGTCGTTAGACCGTCGGTGTGACCACGGTATGGGTAGTTGCGACGGACCTTGACGGGAAGGGTCGAGGAGAGCTGCTCCTGCCAAAGTTCGGCGACTCGGCGTTCTGCTTTACGTCTATAGTCGTAAAGCAGAGTTAAATCAGCATTGCGTACCTGACCGTTGAGTTCGGGCGTAAAGCTGTGAACAGTGACATGGAAGACCTGTCCGTATTCGAGAGCTCGTTCAACAGCATGAACCACAGTAGCGCGATGGGGAAAATAGTACTTCTCTAGGAGCTTCTTCCTGGAGCTTTCAGGGAGCTTCTCGCTGAACTCAGAGAAGAGTTGATGATGGCCTAGGGACCGGTTCAACTCTACCAGGAGACGACTTACGGTTGAACTGATCAACGGAGCTTGGAGTTTTCTAGCCATGGATTCCGCAAAGGGCAAGATCCCAATATCGTACCCGCGGTGAGTTTCGAGCACGTGTCGAGAGTTCTCAAATAGATGCTGATACTCGGCGGGGACTTCATTCCCACCATGTTCGCAAGTTAGGAGTATGTTGAACACGGGGCTCGCCTTCTCACAAGCGATTTGATCTTCCTTGGACCAGCCATTCTATCGATTGACAACGCCACTCCGGTACTTAATGATAAAAGACGTGGCCTATTTCATGTTCTTCGCCTGGGGTATACAGGCACTTGAGTACCTAGGTCTCATAGAGACCGAAGCTTCCGACCCTGTCAGTCAGGCTTATCGAGCTGCTCATCAATGTTTGCAGGCGCTCAAAGACGATCTGGTTGGGGCAGCTGTCCTATCCGTTGAGCCCGAAGAGGTTCTCCTTTGTCATCCTGGTAAAGGAGAGTTTCGCATTTTTAGTCGGAATGGTCAGGTGAAACGAGTTCAAGGTTCAGAAGATTTGTTGCTGGCAGAACTCGGTGCCGAAGGTTCCCTGAAATTTGACAATCGTGAACACGTTCTCGGAGTGACTGTCTTGGCAGTGATGGACGAAGGAGCCAAGCACGAGCTGACCTTTTCTGTCCCCAAGAAGGCCCGGGACGTTCCTTGTTGCCCTACTCCATCCGAGTCTGAGATGGTAAGCTCCGGAAGAGCATGAGCCCTCCGGTCCGGGCCGGGTTTCGCTCTTGGGCTGGAAATCGTGGAAATCTCTGCTATTATGAGGACTGGGGACCATTCTGGTTAAAGACACTGACTGAAGGGCAAAGGGAGTCAAATTGGCAGGCCTGAGATCTCGTCGAAATTATATCGAGCGAGGATTCTCCTTGATGGAGATCATCGTTGTATTCTTCATGTTCGGAATTTTTGTCGCTCTGACGACAGTTTCTCTGAAACGGAGCATACAGCAAGAAGGTCCAAGAGGGCTCGCCTATACCATCGCTGCAGATCTTCGCGCTGCCCGCGCAGAAGCTCAGAGGACCGGTTCTCTCACAGCCTACTGTCTCCCGAATGAAGGGAATATCCAGTTCTCCCGCTCGGCAGTGACTCGTCGGGGCGAGCAGCTCGGTCAGGTCCAGAAGGTTCACGGTTACGAGGGGGACTTCCAAGCCTATATCTTCGTCGGTGGCTGGGCGGGGGCCATCACTCCTCCTACCCTTGCAAGCCTGGACCTATCACCGACCTGGGAAGCGTCAATTGAGGATCAATTCACTATTTTTTTTCGACCCGATGGGACGGCCTTTAGTCCCAATATACCCAGTGTTGAGGGTCAGTTTCCCCTGGTCGTAGGCACCGCCTTTCGGACCGGTGGAGGGGGTGGTGGTCTGGCAGGTCTGCAACAGGTTACAGACCCCTTCACTGTGTGGGTCAGCCGCTCTGGTGGGGTTCGCGTGCAAGAATTCTTGACTCCTGCTGGTGTTCTCGGTCCAGGGGGGGAAGCGCCAACCGAGGTAGCCAAACTCGACTTGGACGTAGGTATGAGCGGCGGTTCGCCTAGGATCCTTGGAGTCGGCTTCCTTCCGAGCAAGGTCGATGGCATCGACCACGGAGGTGTGGGTCTCAACTACACCCAGATCCATCCGGAACAGAAGGGAGACAACTATGTAGAGTACTCCCTGGCTACCTTTGATATTCGCGCCGAAGACCCCAGCGGTGGGCCACTCTTCTACGAGGTGACGGCAACGGCGACCACCGGCGGTGCGGAAGAAGGGCGCTTCAGTGCTTTTCGCTCCAGTGGGAGAATGGCCTATCGTCCACACCAAGCCCACTCAGGTAGCCCGGTCTGGAACAGTGTGGTGAGTTGGCGCCCCCCTCCTTCAGCTCCGGCTGACACCGAGTATGAGTTCGAGATCCGGGTCTTCAACCGCGACGGGGGCGAAGATACGGCCCGGTCAGGAGCTGGACTTCTGCCGCTGTTCAAGACTCTGGGAACCCCCCGCATCGCCATCCAGACTTTGGACCAGAGCATCTATCTGGCAACCATCGAGGCCTCGAGTTTGGTTCAAGTCAGCGACCCTGAGATTCCCGAAGTCGATCCGTTCTTCTCTAACGATGGCACTCGCCTTTACACATTCTCGGAGATCGATGGGGTGCATCGAATGTACACCCGTAACGCCGACGGCACCGGCTTCGATATGCTGGTGGAATTGCCGGCGGCTCCAGGACTGGTGGCTTTCGACCCGCTGTACCAGTTTGTGGCTTACGTCTACGATCAAGGAACGGTGGATTTTCCTTACAAAACTCCTACGTACCATAGTGGTACGGATGATGGGGACGGTTATTGGGAATTTAGTTCGGGTGTGAGTTCGAGAGCCCGTCATGTACTGGAGATCATGCATCTTAATAGTGGACAACGCGCGGTAGTTACGAATACCTTGAGACGGCGGAGTTCCTGGCAATGGGATACCTCAGACCCAGCACAACGGTTTCGATTGAGCTACGAGGTTTACCAGCCGACGCCCATGGCCAATCATCCTTCCTTAGGGCCATATCGTCCTTCTCCCGGTTTCGAAGAGGTGTTTCGCACTGGCAACATTGTGGGACTGCCGCCATCGATCATCGATACCCCTGGGGGGACGGTGGAAAGCGGCACCCGGAATCGCATCTATCATCCTTCCATTTTTGGACGCTTTCTAGAGCGACTGGAAGTGGTGGAGGGCCCACCAAAGCAATTTTCCCTTTCCTTACGGGATGCCCTGTCCACGGAAGTCTTGCTGACGAGCGGCTATAACGTCAGCAGGCCGGCATGGGCCGCGAATGGACGGGCATTGACTTACTCGTATAGGCCCGATGAAGCCAGTCCCATAAGGCTTTGCGTGAGAAGCTATGCAGGAGGGGTCGTCGGGCCCGAGGTAGTGATTCTAGAGCTTGGGGGAATCAGCCAACCTAAGCTCTCGCCTGATGCCGATTATGCCTTTTATCGTCAAGGCGGCAACCTTTGGCGAGTCCCGGTCTCCGGCGGCACGCCGGTAAACTTGACTTCAGGGGCGATCGATAGCAGCGTTCAGTCCTATGATATCACGCGGTAAGTTTGGGTTCTCTTTACTCGAGGCGATATTCGCCTCATTTCTTTTGTTGACATCCTTGGCTCTTAGCGTCTATCTTCTCAACGCCAGCCTTCACGCCGAGGCCAATAATGAACGCAGGATATTGGCGGCCTTGGTGGCCGAGAGTGCGATGGAAGAAATTCGGGCTGTCTCCAACACCAATTTCGAAGGTCTAGGTGGTATGTTTGATGGCCGAGAGTGGGTCTATGAGGCATATCCGGATCACCGAATTCGAGCTCGAGTCCGATGGGCGGACTTGCCGGTGCCGTGCACTGAACTCGAGCAGCAATATCCGGTGACGGTGAACCCAGCGGTGGCGGGTGAACCAAACTTCACCTTCGAACCGGTGGTCTTCCGACGCTCTCTCTGGCAAGTCGACTTGAATGTACGGTGGTCGACCATCTCGTCTGATCAGGTGCAACTGACGGGCCACATTGCCGACTGGCGAGATGCCGGAACTTTGACCATCAGGCTCACTCCAAACCCCAGCGGAACTCCCTTCAAAGTGGCCCCCAACGGAACAATCGATTTTAGGGCGGAACTCAGAAGGAACGGCCAACCACTCGAAGACAATATGCTCACTTGGTACATCGAGCCCATGACCGGGTTCGGATCGGTGGCTCGCATTTCTCGAGACGGGAATTCTTGCACCTATCGTAATGTCTATTTGAACTATGATGGAACCATGGCCTACGCCCCGGGCAACTGTTTCCTGGTGGCCAGGGCTGTCTATCAGGGTCAAGAGGTTCTCAGAAAGGTCGAGATAGTAAACGAATGACACTGAGAGGGTCAAAGGGCTTTTCCCTGGTCGAGGCTCTCTTTGCCGCATTCTTGAGCTTCCTGACCTTGAGCAGTATTGCCTACACTCTCAAACAGGCCTCCCAGGCGCGGACCACTCTTAAGGAAACCGGAATCGTCTCCGAGATTTACCATGCCACCTCTTTGATTCGCGGAGAATTAGTGGCCGTGGAACAGTTGATTGAGCCGATTGGGGGAGAGGCGAGTCGCCTTCAACTTCGTTTGATCGTTCCCTCGTCGATTCTTAGTATCGCTGAACGACCAACCGTGGGAGACCCCTACCTCCCGGACGAGAGAGTCGAAGTGACTTATCAATTGGTGGACGGCATGCTTCGACGGCTCCGCGTGGGCAGCGACTTTTCTGTCGATGATGTACTTTTCGAGCTCGAAGACTTTCAAGTTCGGCACCTGGCTGGCCAAGATCTCCTGGAGTTGAACTTCACCGTGCAGAACGAAAGAAGGGCGCGCACGTACACCACACTGGTGAGGATCCGCCCATGAGAAATTTTCGACCATTTAGAAAAGGGTTCTTGCTGGTGTTCGCTCTGCTGCTGTCGGTGTTCATCGCTATCATCGGATTTGGGATGTTGGGTGCTCGCAAGGGCAACTACGCAGCTTCTCGGGCTGCCATCGAGGCCGTTCAAGCCAAGGCCCTGGCTCGAAGTGGGGTTGAAGATATTCGAGTGAAGCTCTCGAAGAATCCCTTTTTCCCCACTGGAGTTGGGGATGAGCAGACCATCTTTTCCTACACCGAGGAAGTTTTGACCATCGATGGGAGGCTGGTTGGTCAGTATCAAGTGGTGGTCGATAGGACTTTTCGAGACTCTCATCGGCTGGTTCGTATAGAGTCCACTGGGATTGTTGGACAAAGTTTAGCTAGTTCTTCTCGACACACCATGTATGCAGAACTCTTTACAGAGCCTGGGAGTTTCGAGTTTAGAATCTGGCAGGAAGGTTCGCTGCCGCGCCTTTGAAGTTTTTCTTTTCAACTCCCACGCCCGAGCAAATGACCTGCTCAAGGGTGGCCTTAGCCAACTTCACCAAGCAATTGGCTACTCTTTCTGGAGCTGGTGTCCCTTTGCATGAGGCCCTGGAACTCTTGAGCCGAGATGAGAGCGAGGACCTTTCCATCTGGGTGGTTCCCGAGCTCACCAAGAAGGTCGTTCACGGGTACAAATTCTCCACCAGTCTCAGTGCCTACCCACGCATCTTCCCCAACACCTACATTGCCCTCATTAGGGCAGCTGAAGAGACTGGACAGCTGGTGCAGGTTCTTCAAGAGTTAGGGGATTGGCTTGACCGAAGCGACAAGACCGCAAGACACGTGAAGAAGGCTCTGACTTACCCAGTTGTGGTCTTGATCATTTCCGGACTATTGACCCTAGGTCTTTTTCGCACCGTCATTCCGGGGATTCTGGACACGGTGCTAGGACTGGGGGTCGAGCTTCCAGCACCAACCATGATCTTGAAAGGGATTGTGACCGTTATCCAGGAGCCGATTTTCTGGTTGCTCTGTGTCGCGGCATTCATCGGTGTGAGCCTCTATTTGCAACGTCCCGAAGGACGAAGTAAAGCCTTGTGGGTCTCGGTGCGTTTGCCAGGTCTCGGGGGAATCTTGAGGTATTCCGCAGCTTCTCGCTTTGCCCAGACTCTTGGCATGCTGATGGAAACCGGGGTGGAGATCACTAGGGCAACACGAATTTCTCTGGAGGCTTCCGGTCACCCAACCTTTCAGGACGACGCCGCAAGGATCATCGGTGGGCTCAAGGAGGGAAAGAATCTCAGCGAGATGCTCCGCCACGAGCTCTACCCCGTGCTCACTGCTGACTTGGCCAAGGTTGGCGACGAGTCTGGGCGCATGGCTAGTCTGTTGAAGAGGGCCGGGCAAATTCTTGATGAAGACACCAGATACCGCGTGGACAACTTTCTCAATGTCTTGGAGCCCGTGGTCTTGGCCGGTATCTCGATCATGGTGGGATTCGTGGTGGTGGCTATCCTGATGCCTCTCTCAACTTTGACAGCTTCGCTTTGAGCACCTTAGAATCTCAACGTCCAATGAGTTCCGACCTGGAGTCCGCTCCAGGAGAAGGGGTGGGCCGTGGAACCTATTTGTCCCAGTTCAGGCAGGCCTGGTGCGATACCGGGATCGGCTCGGTCGGTGGTGTTATAGTACCTCAGGGTTACGCTGAAGTCCGTCTGTTGATTGATTCGCCAGTCCAAACCTAAATGAGGAATGACCTGTTCGGAGTCCAGGTTTTGGAAATCGATCGAGCCGGTTTTCAAGGCATAGCCATTGTAGAGTCCACCGGGATCGTAGTGCCCTCTGGAATGGACTCGTTCAACTCCGCCTTTTAAGGTGACCTGATCCACGACGTCCCAGGCTACTTCCAGGAGTAGCTGCTCCGTGGTCACCTTTACCAGATTTTGACTGCCCCCTAAGGCTGGAGAAAGTGAGGAGTCACGCCGAAACTTGAAGCGATCATAGCTGCCGGTGAAACGGACTCTGGCATCGGTCAATCTGTACGATCCTCCCACGGAAATCTCGTCGATTCGGCCTCGGGGATCCTCAAGGGGGGTCAAGTTGGCGGTGAACGAATTGGCGCTCCCGTTCCCATAGAGTGAAGGGTGGGCATATCCGTAAAACACCGGATCGACAAATCCTGGTGCGAAGCCCAGGACCGGAACGTTGGGCGCCCCGGGAGCGAGAGCGCCAGGGGTCACTCTCACATCGTAGAGTGAAGTTCTCTTCTGTTCCAGTTTGGCCATTCTGGTCCAAATCGCTCCGGCTTCATTATGGAAGGCAAAACGTCCGTTCCAACGCCAACCTTGCCGATTGTGAGGGTATTTCAGAAAATCGTGGAGATGGAAGACGCCAGTGAAGTTGAAGGTGGTGGGAAACCGAACCCCCAGAGAATTTCCGGCCCAGGAGGCGGGATTGTAGTTTGGAGCTATGGAGAGATACTCCGCCCCGAGCTGAAGTTGCTCGTCTAGCAAAGTGGCGGAGATCGAGCCCGTAACCATCTGGCCGCGACTGGTAAAGGGGCTGTTGCGATTGGGTCGATAGTCGCTGAGACCCAGGTCAAGCCCGAAGGTGAGGCGGTCGGTTTCTGATAGCTTGAGGTCGCTCTGACCTGAAAAGCCGAAGCTGTTCTGGCTTTGGGGGCCATAGTTGCCTCCTCCTGGGGAGACCCCCAGAGCGCTGTCGATGAGGTTGCTCCAGCCTGAGATGGGCCGGATGTCTGAAGTGTTACCCGGGGCTCCGATCTGAGCGATGATTTCCGGAGGCAGCTGCTGAAGATAGAAGCCTGGAGGGTTGACCCATTGACGGATACTCCAACCCGAAGAAGCTCCCGCAGCCACGTTGATGTTGTTGGTCAAACCGATGGCGAGCAGGTTGCCGCCGGTGGACGCTTCTTCGACCATGCGGGCCGCATTGAGCTTGATTCGCCCACCTGAGAAACGGTAAGCGATGTTGGCGGCAAGGATGTCGTTAGTGTAGCTGTCCCCAAGAAACCGGACCCCGTCACCAAACCTCGTGCCTAGCACTTCATAAGTGAGCGACTGTTCCTCGAGAAACGGGAGAGAGCCGGTGACTTGCAATCCATACCCGGGGAATCGCCGAGGCCCGAAGACTCCCAGATTTGGCTGTCCGGCGTAGACAAAGCTATCCATGTCCGTTTTTTCAATGTTTCCAAGGATTACTCGGGTCTGGCTCGGTCGGTGAAGCAACCAGAAGCGATCCAGAGCCATGCGGGTGTATGGAGTGTTGTTCAGCGGCTGTAGGCTTCCGGCATCGGCCGTGAAGATGTTGGAAGTGTAGGGAGCGGTCACGCCCCAATAGGCATCAACTGCTTCATCGCCTTGAGAGGAGAATCCGTAGAGCTCGAGCCCGGCTTGAAAGTCGTCTGAGAGCTCTATTGCCAAACCCAGAGTAGCCAGTGAGGTGAAGCCTGTACCTGAGGTGAGGGCTCGCCCGTGGCGGTAGTCCACCACCGGGAAGATCCCGTGCACTTGAGGGCGCAAGGGAGGTCCAATGCGAGAACCGACGATCGACTCGTAGGGCAGATAGGGGACCGGTCCGGGGAGTCCTGCTCCACCTCTCCCGTCATCGTTGTCGCCGGCCCCTCGATTCTGGAAGCTCTGAAAAGTGAAGCGAGTTTCTAACTGGCCGTAGAAGGTGATGCGCTCAAGTTCGGAGACCCGCACTTCGAGGTTCTCATAGTTGTTTTCAAGCTGATCCAGGTGGACGCCTAGAGCTTCAAGCTCTGAACTCAAGCTCTCTCCCAACCGGCGCAGCAAGTGTCGATCCTCTTGGATTGCCCAGATTCTTCCTTCTAGCTCAATAGTGGTTTGAAGCCTAGCCACGAGAGTGGCCAGTTCCCATCGCGTGATACTGCGATCGCCCTTGAAGGTTCGGTCTGGATAGCCTTCGATCAAACCTCGAGCCACCAGAGTCGCATAGGCGTCACGAACCCACTCTGGACTCGCCTCTGTTTCAGACAGGGGCGCACCCAAAGAGGGTGTGGTGGCCAAACAGACAGTCATCAAAATCAGGAGAGTTCTAAGCAGTCGCACAACGGGAGCCTTTTGGCAGAGCAATCGGGTGGTGTTTCCCAAAGAGACGCAAGTCTGTCTCACTGGGCGCTGACTCTTTTTGCAGACAAAACTTTTCCCCCTGCCGGTTTTTCACCAAAGCCTCATCAAAAATTTATCGAGATTTGCAAGAAAATCAAAAAAAAAGCCCCCGGTTGGGGGCTCCAGTTCAGAATGGAGGAGAATCGAAAAGGGGTAACAGTTATCGAGCGGTCTTCTCGGCAGGCTCCTGGTCCGTGTCGGGAGAATCGGACTCAGGAGCATCCTCTACTCCCTCACCTTCCTCACCTCCACCGATCAGTAAGTCTTCCAAGGAGAGGCCCAGTTCAGACAGCATGGCTGCTAAGGGGTCCTCAGCCTGAGCGCTCTCCATCAGAGGCCGCTCACCTTCGGTGGACAGAGCTTTCAAGATGGCGGCCTTGCCATCGACGGCTCCTGCGCCCTGAGTGTTCGGGCCAAGTCTGCCGTCGGGCAATTTGACAGCGGTCTCCATCAGGATATCTTTCACCTGGTCCGGAGTGAGGTCAGGATTGGCCTGAAGCATCTGAGCCACCACTCCAGCGACCACCGGGGTGGCCATGGAGGTGCCGGACATTCCGATGTACCCACCGGTCTCGTCGAGGGGCATCCGGGCCGTTGCCTTCAAGAGTTGCTCGAAAACCAGGTCCGAGATTTTCTCGTGCATTTTGATCTTGTCAGCCACGGAGTCGCTGATACCCACGGAGTTGAAGAGCTCGTTGGGAGCGTTCTTCAGGTGCTCGAAAGGCAGCTTGTCTAGGAAGAGGATGGACTGGTGCATCTGATTCATCTGCTCAGCCATCATCGCCGACTCGGACCGAGGAGACTTGGCCGCCATGATCCCTACCCCAGGAGCCATGACGTCGGGCTTAGTCACTCCGTCAGGGGTCGGTCCTCTGCTGGAGAAACTGGCCGGCTTGTCGTCGCTGCGGTCGTAGGGAGTGTTGTTGTCATCGAGGGCGCCCACGGTGATGGCGTTGAGGCTGTTCCCAGGGCTACCTACGGTCATTCGGCCGGGGCCGTCGTTTCCGGCGGCGACCACTACGGTGATGCCGGCCTCCTTGGCGGCTTTGATGGCCTGATTGATAGGGTCCTCTTCGCCGTTTTTGGAGGCCGGTCCACCCAGGGACATATTGATGACATCAATGTTGAGGTCGTCCTTGAGCTCCACTGCTGTTTGTATGGCCTTGACGATGTCCGAAGTGCGGCCACCCCCGTTGCCTGCCAAGACCTTCATGGAGATGATTTTGGCCTCTGAGGCCGGTCCGGCGTACAACTCATTGAGGGTACCGTCTCCGGCGATGGTTCCGGCAACGTGCATTCCGTGACCGTTGTCGTCGTAAGGGGAAACTTCACCGTTGACAAAGTCGATTTGTCCCAGCAATCGGTCACCCAAGTCGGGGTGGGCGTTCACTCCGGTGTCCAGGACAGCCACGGTCACTCCGCGACCTCGGAATGCATTCTCCACGGTGGAGTTGAAGCGAGGCTCGGTCATCTCGTTGCGGGGTTGGTAGAGACTGGTGCTCTGGGCGCCATCGGAGGCCTCCGGAAGGTCCTTGCCGATTTTCTCCTTGGCCAGATTGAAAGCCCCTTCGGCCACGGTGTTGAGGTTCGGCATAGTTTGGCTGGGCAGATAGTTGTGAACCTCGTCTTTGAAAACTTTGAATCCTTTTTGCTTCATGGCTTCGACTTGGTCGTTGGAAAGATTGGCCAAGTAGCCACCAACGATATCGAGCTCTTCATGCTGTGAGACCCCGAAAGAGTCGAGAGTCGGAGTTTCTACTCCCTCAGACTTAAAGATGGAGTTCTCGGAAGGAGGCATGATGATGTAGCCGTCCTCCTTTTTGTTGGCCGACTGAGAGAAGCTGTTGATGACTTTCTGCTGGGCGCTCTGGAATGCTTGTCTATTTATGTGCACGGGGGTCCTCCACGGGTTATTCTGAACATCTTCATCTTAACGGAACCGCCCTGAAAGACTTGTGAAAAAACTGTTACAGCCGAACAAAGTTCAGGAATCAGCGACGATGGGAGCCAAATATTTCGTCTCTAGGGTCTGGGAACGACCTGATCAGGAAGCTCGAAAATGGGATCCAGGCGCAGTTCCGGTGGCAATAAAGACTCTGCGTCGATTTGTCCGGTGGATCGAAGGAGTTGACCGATGGCCGTCTGAACTCCGTAGCGTGCTTGGAGTTCTTGGCTTCGAGCCTGTATGAGTTGTCGCTGAGCCTCGCTCACTTCCAGAGAGTTGCCAACCCCGACCTGATAACGCTCAAAGGCCAAACGATAGTTTTCTTCCGAGGAACGCAAGGTGGCTGCGGCAGCCTGTGACCCGCCTAGGGCCTCTCTGAGTGTGAACAGAGCGTCGGTGGCTTCTTGTAGGACTTGAAGTTCTACAATTTCTCGGGCGGCAGCGGCTGCTTCCAGATTTTTTTTGGCTTGTCCCACATTTGAAGAACGTAAGGGCTCGTCGAGGATGGGAACGGACATATTGATTCCCACGCTGTAAAAGGTGACGTTGGGAGGAAAGATGCTGTCGTTCCAATTGTAGCCAGCACTGGCCGTGACAGTGGGAAAGTATTCCGCCTCTGCTAGACGGACCTGAGCTTCGGCTTGGGCCACCCTCAGTCCGGCCGCTAGCAGGTCCGGGCGCATCCGCTGCGCCAAGTCTCGAACGCTGTCCACGTTCCATTCGGGAACGGCAAGCGAGGTGCTCACTGGGCTTAGGGTGGGAATCTCACGATCTCCGAGGGCCGTGGCCAGGGCTGCGGTGGCTCGGTGAAAGTTCCCCTCTGCCTGCACCAACCCGAATTCAGCGTTGCCCAGATCGGCCTCGGCGCGGATCACTTCGATCTTGGCTCCCGTGCCGGCATCGAGAAAACCTTGAGCCTGTTCGAGTTGGCGTCGGGCGTCTCTCACGTTGTCTCGGCTGATCTCTACGGCTTGAGCTTGCTGAAGCCAACCGAAATAGGCGTCAACCACTGCCGAGAGCACATTCTGCCGAATCCGAAGGTAGGTCATTCTGGTCGCTGCCAAGGCGAGTTCGTTGGCTCGAATTCGATGATGGGTTCGGCCAAAGTCCATGATTTGCTGGTTTAATGAAATTCCCAGGCCATAACTCCGTTGAATGCCGGTGCGAACCAGGACCTCTCCTCCCGTCTGTCCCGAGGAGGCGCTCTGACCAGCGCTGCTGTTGAAGGTGAATCTAGGGTATCTTGGGGAGGTTGAGGCAATGACCGCGAATTCCTGAGCTTCCACTTCGGCCAAGGCTCGGCGCAAATCGGGGTGTTGCTCTAGGGCAAGGGCTAGGGCCTGCTCTAGCGACAAACTGTCGTCGGAGAGGTTCTCGGTTTCGGTTCGGAATTCGGTCGGGCGCAGAGGGGGGAGAGCTTCTTCCATGGTCTCGGAGGGGAACAGTCCCTCATTCACCTGTTTGAGCAAATCTGACGGGCTGGGTTGCTCTTGGGCAAGGGCTGGAGCGATTCTCACTGCCAAGAGAATCGCGACAGCTAGGACGGTAGTGCTGATAATGCGGAGAGACCGGTTCACTTTCCCGTTAGGTCGACAAACCTTGAGGATCTCCCTGCCCTTGTTGCTTCTGCCGAATCGTAGGGATCGAAGGACCACCGTCTAAGCTACCAAGGTGATTATCTTCGGATTCGGAGACCGCCGACTGAAAGACCTTGGTATGACCGCGGTGATGGACTGTCCGCGTTGCCACAACGCAACCCCTTGGAAGGTGCAAAACGAGCGAGTCTACTTTTCCTTGTTCTTCATTCCAGTGTTCCCCTATAAGAATAGGCACATTTTGAGTTGCCCCGTTTGCCGCGAAGGCCGAGAGATCACGACCGAGGAGAAGGACCGACTCTTACAGACCGGACTGTCATGAAGGATTTTCGTGGGTCTTGAATGGCCTTCAAAAGGATGAAGGACCTGCTGCCCTAACATGATCTCAGAGCGTGAGTGCTCGCTCGCCTGAACCAGACCTGGAGTACCGGAACTTGTCACAACATCAACCATTCGTTCATCTCCACTGCCACACGGAGTACAGCCTTCTCGACGGGTGCAATAAGATTCCCGACATGGTCGCCAGGGCCAAGGCCTTGAACCAACCAGCCATCGCTATGACCGACCACGGGGTGATGTGTGGGACGGTGCAGTTCTATAAGGAGTGCTTGAAGCAAGAGATTAAGCCTCTCATCGGATGTGAGGTTTATGTGGCCCCCCGGCGCATGGAAGACAAGCAGGCCGGGATCGATGCTCGTCCCTACCACTTCACTCTATTGGCCCAGGACCAGACGGGATACAAGAATCTGCTGGCCTTGGTCAGTCGCGGGCATCTCGAGGGTTTCTACTATAAACCTCGCGTGGATCGGGCCCTCTTGGAGAAGCATTCCGCCGGATTGGTAGCTCTTTCCGGCTGCCTCAGGGGAGAGGTCAACGATGCTCTGCTGTCCGACGATTTCGAGTTGGCCAAAAAGAGGCTGGGAGAGCTGCGGGACATTTATCGCGAGAATCTCTTTGTGGAACTCATGGATCACGGCCTTCCTGAGCAAAAGAAGACCAACCTGGACCTCATCACTTTAGCTCGATCCATGAAGCTGCCTTTGGTCGCTACCAATGATGCACACTACGGTTTGCAGTGCGACGCTTCGGTGCAGGATACTCTGGTCTGCATTCAGACCGGCAAGCTCCTCAACGACACCAATCGCATGAAGTTTTTTGCCCCGGAGTTCTACTTGAAATCCGGAGAGGAGATGGCCAAAGCCTTCAGCGGTTTGGAAGAAGCCCTGACCAACACTTTGGAGGTGGCCGACAGGTGCCATCTGAAGTTGGATTTAGACATCGTGTATCTCCCGGACTTTCCAGTCCCGGACGGCCACAGCTGTGAGAGTTACCTCAGAGAACTTTGCGTAGAGGGGTTTGTCAGACTCTACGGCACCGAAAACCCGGGCTCAGAGTATCTCGAGCGCCTGGAGACGGAACTTGAAGTGGTCAACGGCAAGGGTTTCGCTCCGTACTTTTTGATTATTTGGGATTTCATTAAGTATGCTCGCGACCACGGGATCCCGGTGGGCCCAGGTCGAGGATCGGCGGCGGGTTCCTTGGTGGCTTACCTCACCGGAATCACCACCCTGGACCCCCTCAAGCACGGGCTGCTTTTCGAGCGTTTTCTCAACCCGGAACGCACGGAGCTCCCCGATGTCGATACCGACTTTTGTGTCGAACGACGCGAGGAAGTGATCAATTACTGCCGCCGCAAATACGGGGAAGACAAGGTGGCCCAGATCATCACCTTCGGGCGACTCAAGGCCCGAGCCGCCCTCCGAGACGTGGGTCGAGTGATGGACATCCCGCTGTCCAAAGTGGACAAGATCGCCAAGACCGTGCCCGAAGGCCCGGGGGTGAAGCTCAAGGACGCTCTAGCCTCCTCGGAGTTCAAGAAATTGGTCGATGAGGACTCCGAGACGCGCGAAATGGTGGACTTGGCCCTCAAGGTGGAAGGAATGGCCCGCAACGCAGGGGTGCACGCTGCTGGAGTGGTCATGTCCAGTCAGCCAATTTCCGAGATCGTTCCCCTTTTGGCCATGAACGGGGAAGCGGTGGCCCAGTTCGATATGAATGACTGCGCCGATGTGGGCTTGGTCAAGATGGACTTCTTGGGACTCAGAAACCTCACCGTCATCGAGAACTGTTTGCGGCTCATCGAGAAGACTCGAGGCTTCCGACCAGATCTCGAGAGCCTGGGCTACGAAGACCTAAAGACGTACCAATTGCTCTGTGATGCCGACACCAACGGGGTCTTTCAGTTGGAATCGGACGGCATGAAGCGCTATCTGAAGCAGCTGAAGCCGGACAAATTTTCAGACATCGTAGCCTTTTTGGCCCTTTATCGTCCCGGTCCACTCCAGGGAGGAGTGGTGGACGACTATATCCGCAGGCGACACGGACGAGGGGGGCCGGTGGAGTACCCTCACCCCAAGCTTAAGGAAATTTTGGAAGAGACCTACGGCTTCTTTCTTTATCAGGAGCAGGTGATGCTTACGGCCAATATCCTGGCCGGCTACACTATGGCTATGGCCGATGGGCTGCGCAAGGCTATGGGCAAGAAGAAGATGGACGTCATGGCCAAGCATCGCCAGATCTTCTTGGACGGGGCTGCCGAAAGAGGGGTGGACAAGAAGGTTGCCGCCGACATCTTCGAGACCATGGAAAAGTTTGCGGCCTACGGCTTCAATAAGTCTCATTCAGCCGCCTACGCTATTGTCAGTTATCACACGGCCTATCTCAAGGCGAATTATCGCTGCGAGTACATGGCAGCCCTCTTAACATCTGTGCTGTCGAGCTTGGAAAAGGTGTCTTTCTTTGTCAAAGAGTGTCGTGATTCCGGCCTGGAGGTCAGGCCTCCCGACGTGAACGCCTCGACCGCGGACTTCAACGTCGTTGACGAACAGATCGTTTGGGGCTTGGCTGCTGTTCGCAATGTGGGACGCAACGCTGTGGACAACATCTTGGAAGCAAGGGCGGCCGAAGGCCCCTTCAAAGACTTGGTGGATCTCTGCTCAAGGGTCGACCTCCGATTGGTCAATAAAAGGGTGCTTGAAGGCCTCGTGAAGGCCGGAGCCATGGACGCTTTCGGCGAGACCCGGGCGACTCTGTTGGCCAATATCGAACTTTGCCACGAGCACGGGCAAAGGGCTCAGAAGGAAGCAGAGACGGGACAATTCTCACTTTTTGAGACCTTGGACCCCACCAATGCGACCTTCGACGAACTCTCTCCTCGCAGACTACCTGAGTTCCCCAAAAGAGAACTCTTGGAAATGGAGCGAGAGATGTTGGGGATCTATCTTTCGGACACCCCCTTGTCGGAGGTGGCTGGAGTGATTAAGAAATTCGCCACTCACCAGATCGCCCGCCTGTCAGAGCACGACGCCGGGCGTCAGGTGAAACTTGGGGGAATGATCAATTCGGTGCGAAAAATCATGACTCGCTTCAACACCCCCATGGCCTTTGTGGAACTCGAAGACCTGTCTGGGACGATAGAGGTAACCGTGCGTCCTGCCCATTTCGAGAAGGCGTCCTCCCTGCTTGAGCCTGGGTCCTTGGTTCTGGTGACGGGACGAGCGGAGTTGAGGCAGAGGCGGTCCACGGGCGACGAGGACGAAGAGGAGATCCCTGCTGAGGAAGTGAAGGTTCAGGGCGAGGAATTTGTCGATCTCGATGCACTTAGGTCGTCTAGCGATGGCCAAGATTCGGGTGGGTCCAAGAAACCTTTGCCGGGAATTCACATTAGGGTTCAACTGTTTCAGAGCGATTCACTTCCCCTCTTGAGGGGAGTGATCCTGAAGCATAGGGGAGAGCAAGCCGTCTTTCTCCACCTGTGTAGCCCCAAGGGGGAGACGGTGATGAATCTGGCACCGACTTTTTCGGTGAAGCCTAATGAAGATTTTGAGAATGAGGTAAGGTCTTTGTTGGGGCGAGAAGCAATCTGGGCTGAGTCCCTGCCGGTCTAGGGTGGAAGGTCTTAGCTTTGCAGGTTGCAAAGGTAAAGATCAGGTTAAGAGGTAGGACTCGCCTAGGGATCGTCGCCAGGGTTGGTAAATAGGCGATAAGGTTAGGAACAAAACGGAGGGTCATATGGCCAAAAATTTAGATTCGCTGACGGGGCTTCTCAAGGAAGAGTGGCTTAAGCAAGGGCTCGAAGATGAGCTCAACAGAGCTGAGCGTTTCGGACGCGACCTCGGGTTGCTGCTGATCGAACCGATCATTCCCGGAGATTTGGCCAGGGATTTAGGCTATCCCGTCTTGAAGAAATTGGGACTCATTTCCAAAGAAGTGACTCGCACGGTTGATGTGGGAGTTCGTATCAAGAACAGGGTTTTTTATCTTCTCCCGGAGACGTCCGTGGAAGGGGTGGAAGTGGCCACCCGCAAGATCGCTGAAAAGTTCGAAGAGCAAGAGTTCGTGGACTCAGGAACCGGAGCCAGTTTTAAAGGCAAGATCCGGTCGGCTTTTCTCGTCTTTCCTTCCCAGACTAAGGACCGAGACGATGTTCTCGAGCGCTTGGGTAAGGAACTCAACGAGACCAAGGCTACTGACGAGAGCAAGGCTATTGATGAGGCTGAAGCCGCTAGCGAGTCCGAGGCTGCACCCGAAACCGCATAGGAGTTTGATTTGCCGTTACCTCAAGATAAACTGACAAGTCTCGTACACGAGTCGGAACTCGAATCTCAAATGATCTATGAGCTTCAGCGCAGTCGGAGATATGCCTGGGACCTTAGCTTCGTTATGGCCGAACCGGTGTTGCCCGAAGGGGTTGGCCAAGATATGGCTTATCCCGCTTTGAGGAAATTGTCACTCATCGCTATCCAACTCATGCGGTCGGTAGACAAGGGGATCCGCAACGGAAGCGCCCTGCTCTATATCTTGCCGGAAACGCCCAGTGAGGGGGCAGCGGTGGCCTTGCACAAACTTCGTCAAGAGTTTTCCAAGACTGGGGTGACCAATCCCATCACCGGTGAGAGGACGGTTTGTGGAGTTCGGGCAGCCCATTTCACGTACCAAGCTTCGAGCCCTGAAGCCAAACAGGGCGTGCCTCCAGCCTGGAAAGAAGTGCTCATGCAATTGCGAGGAGACCTCCAGGACTATGAGCCCTTGAGCGTGGATGAGAGCACCCCGTCTCAAGACACCGCGCAAGAGGAAGCCGGAGCCCACGAAGCGGCTGAGCATTCCTAAGGAAACTAGAAGCCTAACCGGAAACCCTCCCGTCGTCTAACTCGTCTATTATTGTGCATGCGAAATCGTCGAATTGTCGCCAAATATTCCCGAT
>JBJHCR010000104.1:8871-18077 GCA_050486105.1 Vulcanimicrobiota bacterium | reverse complement strand
TTCGGTAAACTCAAACCCAAAGGTGGCGATCTGCCCTTTTTAACCAAACCCCACCTCCGCGTTTAAATACAAATATATTGGTAAACCACACGACTCTGGTCGGGCTGGGGGAAACGAAACTCCGGGACTGTCTCGACTCGCGCCTCAGGGTCGTCAGGGATGACACGAATGGGTGCGACCACTTGACTTGACTTGGGGAACCGAGCTTCCATGATCTCTCTGGCCCGAGTTCGCTCCCACTTCCAATGAATTGCGCTGGGAGGGGCGGCCACCGGTGAGGTCAGGTTGGCGGAATTGGCATCAAAGAGCTCTGCAGAGTGCCTATTCCCTGGAAAATCGACTTGAGTTTGGCCCGCTGACGGCAAGCAAAGAAAAAGTAAAAGTCCTGCCACGAGAATCAAAGTGCGGAAATTCTTGAGCATGAAGCCTCCTTCCCACTCATCATAGGCAGACCATTAGGGGCAAAAAAGGTCCCAAAGGTTCCTTGAGACCTATCCGCTCAAGACCCACCCCTCCTCCTGGGTGAGTCTCTCGGCCCTATCCCAACGGATACACCCTTACTCTTCCGAGGTGGCCAAACGTTGAGAGCGCAACTCCAATGATGGGACTTCTTCCTCGTCTCCCTCTTGCAACAGGCGAAGAGCGCAGGCCGCCACCGACAGAAAGGAACTGACGATTTCCGCCCTGTGCTCTCGGGAGTGATGGGGGCTGTTGGCCACCAGGTCATCGAAAGCTGCGTGAGGGTCCTGACCCACGGTCCGGGAACCCTCATTCCAGGCCGATTCGAGTTCTCGAAAGAAGGGATCTCCATGCAGGAGATGGACCTCCATGTCCCCCTCGGCGTTAAACTCAGCGGTCACGTCACCCAAAAAGGTCGAAAAATCCTCTGCCACCCGATCCAAGCCCTCACCCGGACTCGATGGCCCGAACGCCGACCTCCCGTGACTAGGTCTATCCAAGGCTTCGTCGTTCTTCTCGTGCATCATTTACCGTCCCTCGCGACTGGGAATATCCGACCTTGACCATTGCAGGGGTTCAAGCGACACCGAGCCAAATATCTGAGAATGAAAAAGGCTTCTGTTCTGACCATTTGCTGCCTCCTCTTTCTGCTTTCTAGTTTGCCGTCCCTAGCCCAAACGATAACAGACCCAAATGGAGCCTCCTTAACCATACCACCAGGCTGGACCCAAGGAGACCCCGTCGAGGGTGCAACCATCGTGCTCTATGCTCCCAACCCTCAAGAAGACTTCAGACCGAACATCAACGTCCTGGTCCAGGAGACCGGAGCCATGACCCCAGAGCAGTACCGCGACGTAAGCCGGCAGGACGTCGCTCAATTGGGAGGGCGCATCGAGGGCTTCAAAGCGATCACCCTCAACGATGGCAGTCCCGCCCACACAATGACCATTCATTTTCCTTTCCAAGGGCAACCGTTGACAAGTTTGAGCGTTTGGGTCATGCGTGGTGGAAAAACTTATTTGATAACCGGCACTGCCAAGGCTGAAGATTTCTCGAACCGTCAACAGTCTTTTCTCGAGGTAGCCAAGACTTTTCGTTTGGGTCAGCCGCCAAGAGGCGGGCCCCACGGCGATCTTGGTCGCCCTTTTCCCTCATTTGGCAATGAGAACTAGAGGGGAAACACTAGCAGGCTGAGCGAAAATTGCCCCCGGTCACATCTTGCTTTCATAGTCCGAATGCGCTACGCTAATTGAGCATATCACGTTACCGTTACCGCTTCCATCTCGCTCGCTTTGGACCGACTTTCCCTTCTCGATTGGAACTCGACTAAGCACCGCAACGATGTGTTGAGCACCGAAACGATGCTTATGCAACTAGCCTCGGTCACGAGGTCCAATTGAAAAGGAGAACATCATGAACCTCTACGTAGGAAACCTTTCTTACAACCTACACGAAGACCAACTCACCCAAGCCTTCGAGCAGTTCGGCGCCGTTCGCTCGGTTCGCCTGATCACCGACAGAGAAACCGGTCGCCCTCGCGGCTTCGGATTCGTCGAAATGGAAGACCGAGAAGCTGGCTTGGCAGCCATCGACCAGATGGACGGAAGTGAACTCGACGGTCGTCGACTGGTGGTCAATGAGGCTCGCCCCAAACCCGCACGCAGATAACCCTAGCTTTCGATAACTTTAGCGACGGCCCTCGAGGCCGTTTTTTCATTCCAGTCTTAGAGCGTGGAGCACCGCCCCTGAATGCAACACCCGAAAAGCCGCGGTGATACCCCCTTGGAGAGAATCCCTGCTCAAGATCTGCAGACCTTCGAGGGAGTGGGGGCCGAACAACGAAGGCACGGCCTATGCGATGGATAACCGCCTTATACCTCACCACAGTTCTTCTGCTGGCCGGCCCTGTTGCCTTGGCCGAGACCACCTCCCCATCCGACCGAATGACTCCGGAATTGCTCTGGCAATTGGGTCGATTGGGTGAGGCCGCTGTCTCCAAGGACGGGCAGGTCGTCGCCTATTCGGTAACCACTTACGACCTGGCTCAAAACCGGGGCTTCAGGCATCTCTATCTCTATGAATTGCAAAGTAAGCGTACTCGCAAACTGCTCAGCGATTGGCCGAGCCTGGGCAACCTGCAGTTTGGGAAATCCCCCTTTGGAGAGCGGCTCTACCTTACGGGCACCGCAGATTCAGGCAAGAAATCTCAAGCCTGGGCCTTGAATCCCGTGGATGGAGCAACCCTGCAAGTCACCGACTTTGAAGAAGGTTGCGCCAATTTGAAAGTGGCCCCCAGCGGGAGCCACTTGGCCTTCACTCAACGAGTCAAGCTGGAACCGCAGGTAGACGAGGTGCACAAAGACCTTCCCAAGACTGACGGCAAGATCTTTGACTCCTTAATGTTTCGCCATTGGGATGTCTGGAAGGACGGGAAATACAGCCACCTGCACGTGGCTCCCATTGGCCCCGATGGCAAGGCCGGCAAAGCCTTAGACTTGATGGAAGGCCTGAAAGTCGATTGCCCCGTGCCCCCATTTGGAGGGAGTTCTCAGTTCGACTGGTCCCCCGACGGCAAGAGTCTGGCTTTCACCATGAAAGACCAGGAACGCTGGGCCGAGAGCACCGACAGCGACATCTACTGGGTGGACCTAAGCTCCCCCAAGATTCACAGGAACCTCACCGAAGGGATGCCGGGATACGATAAGAACCCCGCCTTTTCTCCTGACGGAAAGTACCTGGCCTTTCACTCTATGGAACGACCCAGCTTCGAAGCCGACCGCATTAGAATCATGGTGTTGGATTTGGCCAAGGGCACCATGACCGAAGCCACCAAGGGCGTGGATCGGTGGGCCCACAATACGGTGTGGCTCCCCGACAGCTCGGGCTTTGTCTTTTCTTCAGAAGATCGAGGAACTTCGCAACTCTTCAGGGTGGCGCGCAGCGGCGGACCCGAAAAAACCTTGACCAAAGGCCGAGCCGAATACACCTTGAAGGCTGTGTTCCCTGACGGCAAACGGGCCTTGGCAAGCTTCGCTCAGACCGAGCGTCCCGACGAATTGGTGATGGTGGACCTCGGCAGTGGAAGCAAAAGCCAGATCAGTGCCATCAATGAGGCGGTCATGTCCCGCCTGCAAGTTCCCACCGTGGAAGAACGCTGGGTAGACACCACCGACGGCAAGAAAATGTTGTGCTGGGTGGTCTACCCGCCGGACTTTGACGCCGGCAAGAAGTGGCCCATGATCACCTATTGCCAAGGCGGACCCCAGGGACAAGTGGGACAATGGTTCTCCTATCGCTGGAACTTCCACCTGATGGCTGCCAAGGGCTATGTGGTGGTGCTGCCTAACCGCCGAGGGCTACCCGGATTCGGCCAGGACTGGAACGACGCCATCAGCAAGGATTGGGGCGGTCAAGCCATGCGAGATCTGCTGAGCGCCACCGATGCCCTGGCGGCGGAACCCTTCATCGACAAGTCTCGCATCGCTGCCGTGGGTCCGAGCTTTGGTGGCTACAGCGTCTACTGGCTTATGGGCAACGCCGGCGATCGTTTTGCCGCCATGATCGCTCACTGCGGAGTCTTCAACCTGGAATCCATGTACGGCAGCACCGAAGAGTTGTTCTTCGTGAACTGGGAGCTGGGTGGCCCTTATTGGAAGAGCCCGGAGATCCAAAAACGCTACGACGATTTCAGCCCCCATCGTTACGTGGAGAATTGGAAGACTCCCCTACTGGTGATCCACAACGAGAAGGACTACCGAGTTCCGTTGGCTCAAGGACTGGAAGCCTTCACCGCCGCCCAGGTGCAGGGTGTGCCCTCCCGATTCCTTTACTTCCCTGAAGAAAACCACTGGGTGCTCCAGCCTCAGAACGCCATCCTTTGGCAGCGCACCTTTTTTGAATGGCTAGACCAGTACTGCAAGGAGCAAGCCCCGTCGGCGAACCTCGACAGCCCGGTGGAGATCGAAACCGGGGAGCAGGCCGAACTTCAGAGCAGTCCCTAAAGATCTGGCCAGGATTAACTTCCCGATTTGGAGCACGGATCCATCCCGGCTGGCTTCGTTGCGCTCTCCTTATTTGTGTCAAACAAACCGCGTCAAGAGCGCCTTGCCGCACCCCAGATCCTAAGCATCGCAGTTGAGATATCGATCTTTGCTCCCGGCTGAAAGAGGTTGCTCTTTTTCACCGAATGAGACCTCATGACATACCTTAAGGTTTTTCCCGGTGGAAAGAGCAGCTCGGTGCTGTGCATCGGAACTCTCGAGGGCAGCGAATTGGTGGCCACCGAGCATAAGCCCCAGGAAGGCACTGCACCCAGAGTATACCGCTTTCCGATGCGACAGTCGGAGTTCTCCCTCGGCGGAGACTCTCGAAGTCAGTTGGTGCTCAAGCACGGCTCCGATGTGCTGTACGCTCAGCGCTCAGAATGGGAGGATCGCCTCCTCCAAACCGGAGAAGCCCAGGTGGCGGCGCTGCTCGGGAATCTCAAGGACCTGGACTCAAGGCTCAAACGCCGTTCAGCGGCCGTGACCTTAATTTCGTTGGTTTGCCTGACACTTGCGATCTGGGGTCTGGTGGCTCTTTTGAACCTCGGAGTAGATCGACTCGTGAAATCGGTTCCGGTGTCCTGGGAGACCACTCTGGGAGAGCATGCGGTCCTAGATCTGACCACCGACGCGGTTCACGACCCCCGCTTGGAAGAACCGGTGAAAGCCATCGTGGAACGCTTATTGGAGGCTCGCAGTGAGCAGCCGTACAGCTTTGTGGTTACCATCATCGACTCACCCGAAGTCAATGCTCTGGCCGCTCCCGGTGGCCAAGTCGTGGTGACTACCGGGTTTCTCAAGGCCGCAGAGAGCCCTGATGAAGTGGCCGGTGTCCTGGCCCACGAAATAGCCCACGTCTTGCATCGCCACGGGGTTCGCAGTTTGGCTCATCGCTTGAAATGGACGATAGCTTTCTCGCTTCTGATGGGAGATTTGGGAACCACTCAGCAGCTTCTGTTGGCTCAAGCCCCAGAACTGCTCAGCCTCTCCTTCAGTCGAGACATGGAGCGGGAAGCCGACAGAGAGGGGTTTCGGCTCTTACAGGACGCTCAACTCCCTACAGATGGGCTCGAGATCTTCTTTGAACGCCTCTTGCAGACACAGGGGAGCTCCCCAAAAGCGTTGAAACTTCTTTCCACTCATCCGCTCACCGAAGAGCGGCTGGACAATCTGGAAGAATTGAAGCAAGGAACGAAGGAAAATTCGGATATGCACCCACTAGATGTGGATTGGGTAGGACTCAAAAACGCTCTTGAGGAGAGATCAGAGTGAACGTCGAGTTAGCTGGGAATCCTGACTTCGGACACGTCAAGTTTGTCTTGAACAGTGGGGATAAGGTTTTGGTGGAGTCAGGGGCCATGGCCGTCATGGATACCGATATCGGTCTCAAATCCCAACTCATGGGCGGCTTTGTTCCAGCCTTGATGCGCAAGTTGTTGGCTGGCGAAAGCCTCTTGGTGGGAGAATACACCGCCAATGCTCCCAATCAAAGGCTTCAGGTTTCGCCGGCTATACCTGGGCAAGTCCTTCATTGGACCCTGAAGAACGGCCCTCCGGTCTTTCTGCAGGCCGGCTCCTTCATGGCCTGCACCCCGGGGGTTCACCTCGGCACCGTCTTTGGTGGACTGAAAGCTATCTTCAGTGGAGAGGGCATGTTCTTCCTCAAGGTCACTGGCGCCGGCGAGCTTTGGCTCAACTCCTATGGTTCCATCAAAGAGATCGAGTTGGGTCACGAGGAGTTTATCGTGGACACCGGACATTTGGTGGGCTGGGAGCACGGGGTGGAGTGGAGCATTCAAGGTATGGGCAATCTTTTTTCCACCATCTTCAGTGGCGAAGGACTGGTCATGCGCTTCAAAGGTCCCGGAAAAATCTGGGTTCAAAGTCGTTCCGAGGGTGGTCTGGTGAGCTGGTTGAGAGGATACTGCAGAGGTTAAGGGCATGCACACGGAAGTTATCGGTCATCACGCGTTCCAAAGCTTCAAGGTCACCCTCGATCCTGGAGAGAGCTTCGTGAGTGAAGCCGGAAAAATGGTGCGTATGTCGCCCAACATTTCCTCGGAGGTGGACTCGGTCAAGAAAAGTGGGGGTCTCATGCAAGGGCTCAAGAGGATGCTTGGTGGTGAAGCTTTTTTCTTCTCCACCTACACCGCTCAGGGCGGCCCTGGGGAAGTGGTGCTAGCTCCGGAATTGCCCGGAAATGTCGGCCTCATTGAACTCAATGGAAACACCGGTTGGTACTGCACCGGAGGCTCCTATATGGGCAGCAGCACCGAGATACGCCGAGAGCCCAAATGGCAAGGAGCAAAAGGGCTCTTCTCGGGAGAAAGTTTGGTCTTCATCCACGTGACCGGAATCGGACCCATAGTCTTGGACGCCTTCGGGGTGATCTCCGAGGAGTTCGTGAGCGGGAGCATGGTGGTAGACACCGGCCACGTAGTAGCCTTCGAAGACACCTTAGAATACACCATCACCAAAGCCGGGGGAGATTGGATGAGTTCCTTTTTGGCTGGTGAAGGCTTCGTCATCAACTTCACGGGGCAGGGCCGAGTTCTCACCCAGTCCCACAACCGCTCTGAGTTCGGTCGAGCACTCGGGCCGAAACTTCCGGCGAGAGGCTAGACACCCATGAATTACCAGATCATTTGCGAAGGCAGTTATCCCGCCTTGGAGGTCACCCTCAACCAGGGAGACACCTTGGTGACCGAGGCTGGAGCCATGGCTTGGATGGACCCTGGCATCGAGGTGAAGACCAAGTCCCGAGGGGGCATCGGCGCTTCTCTGAAGCGGGGGGTTTTAGGGGGCGAGAGCTTCTTTCAGAACGAGTATTCCGCCCAGCGTGACGGGGCAAAGATCGCTCTGGTCTCGGGTCCGGCCGGAGACATTCACGCCACTGAGATGGACGGAGAGAACCTGATCCTTGAGCGTGGAGCTTATCTGGCTTCCGGTCCCAACGTGGTCTTGGACAGCAAGTTCCAAGGGATGAAGGGGCTTTTCGCCGAGGGGCTTTTCGTGCTCCAAGCCAGCGGCAGCGGCACCATGTTTTGGACCGGCTATGGCGACATCCACCAGATCGAGATATCGGGAGAGTACGTGGTGGACAACGGTTACGCCGTGGCCTGGGACGCCAGCCTGGACTACTCCATAAGTCGAACCGGGAAAAAACTCTCGAGCTTCGTCTTCGGAGACCAACTGGTTATGCGCTTCAATGGCCATGGTCGCCTCTGGGTGCAGAGCCGTTCCGCTTGAGCGCTGGCGAGCTTCATGTATCCTTACCGCCCGGTCAAGAGTCGCAACTAAGGATCTGGTCCGGAATAACTTTCTCTTTTCGGTTGTCGAGGCGCCCCTCTGGCAAGGCGGTTCGAGCGACTAGTATCGAGAATACTTAAGCGAGAACCAACGCTGCCAGGGGGGATGCATCGGCGGCCCAAACCGGGAAGTTATTTCGGACCAGATCCTTAGGATCTGGCCAGATCCTTAGACCTCTAGCGATAGAGCAGACGACCCTGGGCGATACAGCGACGGTACCAGTCGGCCGAGGCCTTCGGGGTGCGCGATTGCGATTCGTAGTCTACCCGGATCAGGCCAAAGCGCTTGCAGTATCCGAATTGCCACTCAAAGTTGTCCAGTAGGCTCCAGGCGAAATACCCTCGGATGTCGATCCCCTGTTCCCTTAAGGCCAGCAACATGTCCAGGTGGGTGCGCAAATATTCTTGGCGACCAAGATCGTGCACCACTTCGGCTCCTCGTTCAGGCTCTGCCACAGCACAGCCACTCTCGGTCATATAGAAAGGCCCAGGGGTGTAGTCCCTGGCTATACGAGGAACAGCAAAAGCCAAAAGCGGTGGATAAATGGGCCAGCCCATATCGGTTCGAGGCAAGAGAACGCGGTCTGAGACCACCAGGTAGCCCAGTTCGCATCGAGGAGTCGGTGCGGTGACGAAGTCGGGGAAGTACAGGTTCAAGCCTAAAAAGTCGGTGGATTCGGAGATGACTGCAAAATCGTGGTCTTCGATGTCGGGGAGAGCCTCTCGCCAGTGCTCGGCGACCACTTCAGGATAACCGCCGTGATACAAGGGCTGGCACCACCAACCCACTCGCTCTTGCCAAGCCCACTCTGCGGCTTGCAGATCCTGTTCTGAATCGCTGAGCGGGAGGGGGATCGTTGGGTTCAAGACTATCCCGATTTTGAGGTCCTTAACCTGGGCTCGAAGAGCCTGAACTCCGAGGCCGTGAGCCAGCAAATGATGGTGACAGACGGCCAGAACCTCCTTCTTTCCCAGCCTGAGCCCAGGAGCGTGTTCGCCTGTCTCATAACCTAGGATAGCGCTGCACCAAGGTTCGTTGAGAGTCATCCAGTTCTTGACCCGATCTCCTAAAGCCTGGGCCATCACCTGGGCATATTCGGCAAATCGAAGGGAGACGTCGCGGTTTTGCCATCCTCCCAACCGGTGCATCCAGAGTGGCAAATCCCAGTGATAGAGGGTGAGCCAGGGTTCGATCCCTCTTTCCAAAAGGCCGTCCACCAAGCGATCGTAGAAGGCCAGCCCCTCCGAGTTGATGCCACCACTTTCGTCTGCCTGGATTCTCGACCAGGAGACACTGAAACGATAAGCTTGGAGCCCCAAGTCTGACATCAGTTGAAGGTCTGTCTGCCAGAGACGATAGTGCTCGCAAGCTCGGGCTCCGGTGTCTCCGTTGGAC
>JBJHCR010000104.1:0-8861 GCA_050486105.1 Vulcanimicrobiota bacterium | reverse complement strand
TTGGACACCGGAAAGGAATCCCAGATGGAGGGCGAGCGTCCGTCAGCGGTGAGCGCTCCTTCGATCTGAAAGCTGGAGGTGGCTGCTCCAAGAAGAAAGTTGGAAGGGAGCGAACGGCCGGTCCGGTCCGGGTGGGTCATGCCTCTGAGAAGTGCTCGATCGCGGTTTGGCCCCAGCCGTTGAAATAGGTCAGTTTCTCTGCCGGGATGCGAGCGGCGGGCTGGAAATCCTCACCTTTAAAATAGGCCACCGGCAACAAACAGGTTTGAGTGAACTCCTTAGGGACTCCCAGCAACTCCCCTACTTCCTGCTCGTAGCGCAGGTGAAGAGTGGTCCAGCAGGTGCCTAGGCCTCTGGAGCGCAGAGCGAGGCAAAGCGACCACACAGCCGGAAGGCTGGATCCGTAGAACGAAGCCTGAAAGAAGGGCGGAGCCGCTTCCACTCGACCCTCTTGGCAGGCCAAGATGAGCACCGGCACTTGAGCGAAGTTCTCAGCTAAGTACACCGCCGAGGTCACCACCTTGGGCAAGCGTTTCATGCGCGGGTCGGACTGCTCCATCTTTGGCATCGTCTTTTGCTGCTCTTGGGCGTACAGTTCAAAGGAGCGCTGATAGAACTCGGCGATCTTCTGCCGCTTGGCGGGGTCGGTGACGACCAAGAAACGCCACTGCTGGGTGTTCGAACCGGTGGGAGCCTGGATGGCGAGTTCCAGACATTCGGCGACCACCTCAAGGGGCACGGTCCTTTCGAAGTCCAGTCGCTTGCGTACGGATCGGGTCGTGGTTAAAAGTTGGTCAACGGTTTGCAAGTCCATAGCCGGGTGTTCCCCAGCCAAGGCCACAATCCTGGAGGAGGAGTGTCAGTTCGTGCCAGGAGTGAATTCGAAATTCCCCTACTCCCTACTGGCCCCGACGTTCGCTGCAGCCCCTGGGCGTTCGGAGTAGGTGAGACTCTCGCGGGAGTCTGGATCTCGCCTCTCGAACGCAAACGCTCAGGGAGATTACAGGAGGAAGGCGTGTTGCGGCACCTATTGTGGATACCTACCGTTCAAGCGAAAGCTCGGCTCAGCTTGCCCATTCTGGGGCATCCTGCCCTGCAATTCCAACTGCGTTGGCTGCATCGCAACGGGGTCACGGAATTCTTCATCTGGGATGGCTCTAGGACCCCCGGCTCTGAAGTCGAGGTCCTCAAGTTGGCGATCGATGACGATTCTCTTTCGCTCTCGACTATTGAGGAGCTTTGGAGTCACGGAGGTCGGCTCGAAGCCGAAGAGCTAACCGGTCATGGATTCCTTTCAGACCTGAGTCAGGTTACCGATCTCGGCCTAACCCAAGTCTGGACAAATCACTTGGAGCAGGGCAGCGCTCTCACACAGATGTGCAGCGGACCGAACTCCGATGTCGTTATGCTCTGCGGTGATCTCGCTTTGCTTCGTGGTCTAACGGAACCGTGCCCGGCCAACACTTTGGAGCAGTTGGCAGAATTCTTTGGTCAGCAGGGCATCAAGGTCGACCTGCAGGATGTTTCTGGAATATATCATCAGGGATTCGACCAGCCCGAATGCCTTTTGGACTTGCATCGCGACCTTCTCAGGGAAGGAGACATCGCAAACCTTCCTCCGGTGAACGATCGGGGGATCTGGCAGGGCGAAGGGTGCTTCGTCCATCCCGAAACCGATTTGGTCCCTCCCATTTGGCTGGGTGCCCGGGTCACCATCGCCCGAGAGGCTCGCCTCTACGGCCCGGTGGTGGTGGGCGATAAGGTCTCCATCGGCGAAGGGGCTTTCCTCAGTGACTGCGTGATCTCGAGCAACACCGTGATCTCAGCGGGAAGCCTTATCCAGGGGTGCGTCTTGCCCATCCCCTTTGCTTCGTCCGGTGGTTTTCTTGATCAGGACGCTCCTGGCGCCTAAGATATACTTGGAGACTTGCTCCTAGCCGCTCACGACGGTTTGGAGTTGGCCAGGAGTTCTTCGTGTGGAGAATCTCCCGAATATACCGGTCTCCGAAACGGGACTTTTCTGTTTAACGTCAAACAAATAAGTGTGGCCGAGCGCGGCAAAGCCATTCGTGGAGCAGCAATGCTTTTTGAACTCCTAGTTGGGTTCGCCTTGATGGCTATTGCCGTGATGACCATTTTTCTGCTATTTCCCTCTTCGGACCGCGCGGTTATGCGGGCGGCTAGAATCAATCAAGCTGGTGAGATCGCTCGGGGACTCCTGGAAGAAGAATTGAGCCAACATTATACCCTGCTGGCCTTGGGGATCCGAGAGGGGGAGGTCGTGAGCCACGAGTTGGTCCGCAATAGTCAAACCTTGACCACTCAATATCTTTATCGAGTCGATGTGCATCAACCAGACCCGGCTTTAGCCGTCAAAGAAGTCAAGGTGGAAGTCTATTGGCTCGAAGGTCAGGACGAGCGCAGACACGGAACCGTTCTTCAAGGCTCAAAAGGAGAGTTTTGGTAGGCACCGCTTTCAGCACCTTTGATCAAGAGCGTTCGTCTTCCAGAGATTTTCGTGGGATGTCGATTGCGGAGGTCCTCGTCGTGGCCTCGCTTTTTTTCGGATTACTAGCCCTGGTGGTCCTATTTTTTGTTCGGGGCAACCGCTTGGCTGTTCGCAGCGAAATGTTCGGTCGAGTTCAGAACGAAGCGATTTTGCTCACGAGGGCTCTGTCGAGGGATCTGTACCAGAGCACTTGGGAGTGGACTCAATGGGATGACGGTCAGTTGATCTTCTTGTCGTCGCGTCCTTTAAGTGCAAACGCGGGCTCGGAACCGGCCGTGGAGTTCGAGAGTGGCACAGGACGGGTGATCTGGAAGAAGTGGGTGGCCTACATTCTAGATGATGAGACTGGGCGTGTCCTGCGCTACGAAGAGCCTATGTCCCCACCAAGAGCGGACCTCACAGGGGTAACCTCACCTTTTGAATTGGCCGATCTCTCGGACCTTGAGCAGAGTCAAATGAGAGTGGTGGCACGACAGATCTCCTCGTTTGTTCCAGAAGGCTTGGTGGGTCCGAATCTGGTTCGATTCAGAGTCGTAGCAAGAGGTGAACTCCCTCTAGGAAATCTCAGCGAGGACGAGAAAGTAATAGAAGTGGGGATGGTTACGTCCATTCGCTTGAACCAGTCCACACCATAGGAGGCTTACCAGAGAAGATGTTGCAAAACAAAGCCCTAAAAGAAGAATCGCCTCGCCGTAGAGGTATGGTCTTGCCCTCGGTTTTTGTTGTCCTTATGGTCTTAGTGGTCCTGGCCTTCTCGCTCACCTACCTCGGGATGCAGAATCTGGGGAATGCTGTCTCCTATAGCCAGGACGACAAGGCTCTGTATGCCGCAGATACAGGTTTAGTGCACGCCTTGGCCGAGTACCAAAGTACCGGTGAACTCCCGGACAGGTTCAGCGGTGAAGTGAAAGCAACCGGGGCAACCTACAGAGTCGATCTCATTGAGAACCACAGCGAAGAGCCCCTCCCGGTTCCCGGTGGAGCGTCCATCCCTCCTGGAACCGCCTATCTTCTTTCTGAAGGCAGGTCTGGGCAGCGCTCTCTTCGCCGCTCGGCCCTCCTATTGCAGACCGGCCTGGGAAGCATGCAGGTCGGGGCTTTAGCCGAGCGACTGACCGTTCAGGACTCGCTTTTGGGTGCCTACGATTCGAGCAGAGACATGTCTACCGGCGACGAACCCGATGCAGAAGCTCGGCTTCCGGACGAGGTGGTCATCGCCACTAACTCCAATAGCGGAACGCCGATCCGGCTCATCGACACCGAGGTTCTGGGCACAATCTTTGTCGGTCCCGGAGGAGATCCCAACGAGCTGATCAGTCGTGAAGGAGACACTCAACTCCGACGGCAATCCACTCTTCTCGAGCGAATAGATGTGCCGCCAATCGAACTGCCCGATATACCCGGCACCTTCGACGACGAAGTCATGACCGCACAGCCGCTCTATCGACCACACACCTACAGTTCAGACGGATTCTCGGTCTCTCGAGACTCCAACGGTGTGGTCACCGGGACAAACCAGTGCTTCAGCTTCACTCTCAAGCCTGATGGAACTTTCTACGCCAACGAGAACTCCGGGCAGCGCATCCTCTCAGGGAACGTACAGACCGGTACATTTGTTAATAGTGGCCCGCAGAATTTCACCCACGATTGGTCCCCAGGGGGCCACTTTGAGATTGGAGGGTACTTTCACGGGTTGGTCATCACCTCTGACGGGACCTTGAAGGTCGACAAGCCCAGCAATGATCCCGGGGCCCTGTGGGACGATGGGGGAACCTCACTGCACACAGCGCCTGAATGGCTGGCCCAATCGTTTTTCGGGTCTCCCGGTGAAGACTTAGTCAATCCTGACCAATTAGATTCTGGCCGCTTTGGAGAGGTGAAGATCGACTCAGTGGCCACTAAGCTCGGCAAAGACGCGGTCCTGATAGTTAAGGATCTGATTATCGGTGAAGGCGGGCGAATCCAACTTCCAGAGGACTCTACGAGCGCCACCATTTACGTGACCGGAAGCCTCTCTGTAGATGGTGAAAACGCGGTTCTCAACGATACCCGAAAGCCGCCAAACTTGAAGATCTTCTACACTGGGGATAAGCCCGTGAGGCTCACTGGGGGTTCTGACTCTTTCTTGACGCTCCTCGCCCCGAACGCAGACGTATTTTTGAACGGTCATGATTCGTCGTTCTACGGAGCTTTAGTCGGGCGCGAAGTCTTGATTCAAAATGCCAAATTTTTCTTTGACGTAGCCACCGAAGGGGTTGGAACCGGCACCGATGGAACCACCATGAAAGTCCTCTCCCGGCATCGTCTATAAGCCCTCTTCGCCCGAGAGGCTCGCCTCTACGGCCCGGTGGTGGTGGGCGATAAGGTAGCTATCGGCGAAGGCGCTCTGCTCAGCGACTGCGTAGTCGCGAGCAACACCGTGGTCTCAGCGGGGAGCCTAATCCAGGGGTGCGTCCTGCCCATCCCCTTTGCTCCGTCCGGTGGCTTTCTTGATCAGGGCCCGCCCGGCATTTAGGATCGGCTTGGTGACTTTCTCTACCCCGTCCACGGCGGTTTGGAGTTGGGGTTGCCAGTCGTCGAGCTTCTGGTCGGTCAAGCCTTGGAACTTCTCGTTGAACTGATAGAGCACCCGCCCTCCCATGGCGGTGGCTACCAGAGCCAAGCCCGGGATAGTGCCGATGCCGGTCAGGGAAGCGGTCAAGCCCACGGCGGTGGCGATATCTGACAAGCCTTGGACCTGCTTGTCTTTCTTCTCTTCAGCTAGCCCTGAAGACAGGTCTACCAGACCTCGACCGAACTGAATGGCTCCGGCGATGGGGGCCAACACGGCCCCGACCGTCCCCAACAGAGCCACTTGATTCCCCAATAGTCGAAAACCGATGCTGGCCGAGCGGGTGGCGTCCAAGGCTCCTTGGACTTCGGCCCGAGTGTCTCCCTTGGCGAAACCGGTGACGGCGTTGTAGCCACCGCGAACCACTCCTAAGGTGGCGGCCAAGGGACCCAACACCAAGGGCACCGCTCCGAGCCCGGCGATGGCGGTGCCCACGGCAGCTGAGGTGGTGAGGTCGAACACCCCATCCAACTTACGCTCGGTGCTGTTTTTCTTGAACCCGTCCTTAAGCTTGTAAATCCCCCCGATTCCTTGCACCCCGGCGGCGGCGTACCCCAGGCCTCGAGCCACCTGTACCACCGTCTCCAAGGCTTTCTCTCGAGCCTCGGGCGAAAAGCGCTGCTCCACCTCGGGCAGATTCAAGACCTCACCCACCTTGGATTTCAAATCCGACCAAACGTCTCGCAAGGCTGTGCCTACGCTCTGAGCGGCTTCGGCGGTGGTCCGCAGATGTTCGGGGGTCAAGCGTTGGCCGATCTCAAAAAGCTCCCCGCTGAAAAGGTTCCGCCAAAAGGTGTTCTCCTGGCCTTGGTCGCCTGGCTTGGAAAGGTCCAGTGATTCCGTAGGCTCTGAAGATTCAGCTAGTTTTTCTGGTTGAGAGCCTGTAGGAGGTCGCGGCCCCGAGAGCTTCTGGGAGCTTGGAGACACGGGATGGGTGATGATTTGCATGGGCTAGACCTCCTTTCTCAGGCTTCTCTACTAGAATAAGGCTGATCCGCCCGCGGCGAGTGAACCACTTGTGAACAGCCTCCCAGATGGCGATGTCGTTAGAAAGCTATCCCCTGGAAAAGGATCTCGCTCGGGTTCACTATCCCTTCAGGTTCACTTCCAAGGGGAGCTGGAAGTTTCGTCGCGAAAGGCGCACCCACAACCGTGAAGACCATTAGGAGGACCCTCCGTGCGCACCGATAGCCAAGCTCTGAAGCTCGAAGGACGGCTCGAAGACCTGCTGTCCGGGTTCGACCCCGAACAGAAGATCGAGTATTCCTGGACCCCACCCAGTTCCTGGTATCTGGAGCCCATATTTCTTCAAGCCGAGAAGGAACGGTTGTTCTGGAACCATTGGATCTACCTGGGAGCCGAAGCGGAAGTGCCTTCCCCCAGAGACTACGCCACCTTCGATCTCTTGGACCAACCGGTGGTGGTCACTCGGGCCGACGATGGAGAGCTGAGAGCGTTCTACAACGTCTGCCGCCATCACGCCGCCTGCGTGGCCAGCGGCAAGGGTCAAGCCGAAGTGTTGACCTGCCCCTATCACGGCTGGGCCTATCGCCTGGACGGCAGCCTGCGCCGGGCCCCTCGGCTGGGCAAACTGGAGAACTTCAAAGTGGAAGAGTTCGGCCTCAACCCGGTTCACTTGGAAGTGTGGGGGGGGCTGATGTTCTTGCACTTCGGCGAGCCCTTCACCTCGGTGTCCCAGACCTACCCCGGCCTGGAAGAGTTCTTGACCTCCGAGGACTTGAGCTCGCTGCGCTTCGTGGGCCGGCGCACCTATGAACTGGCCTGCAACTGGAAGGTGTTCGTGGACAACTATCTCGACGGCGGTTACCACGTGGAGTACCTCCACCCGGATTTGGCCTCCAGCCTAGACCTCGACAACTACGAAACCCTGATTCGAGACAATTTCTCCATCCAACGCTGCCGCAGCGAAGGGGAATCGGCTCGACTCGGCCAGGGAGCGGTCTACGCCTACCTTTTCCCCAACCTGATGCTCAACCGCTACGGCCCCATCCTGGACATCAATCTGGTGCTGCCTCTGGGCCCGGACCGCTGCCTCACCATCTTCGACTTCTTCTTTTCGCCGGAATGCGATCAGGATTTCATCGAGCGCTCCCTGGCTTCCAGCCACCAGGTGCAACTCGAGGATGTGGGGGTCTGCGAGTCGGTGCAACGGGGATTGACTTCCCGAGGCTACGACAAGGGCCGCTACGCTCCCCGCATCGAGTTGGGAGAACTCCACTTTGCCCAGATGCTGCATAAGGCTCTGACCCAGGCGAGGTGAAACCCTGCCTTAGCAGGACTTCTCCACTAGGACATAAAGACTAATTCATGAATAATGACCCTTCGAACATCATGCAAACGGCCTTCGGTTTTTGGTCCTCAAAGGTGCTGCTCACCGCCGTTGAGTTTGATCTTTTCACCGTTCTTGGTGAGAACCGTTTGACGGCCGAGCAGATCCGAGAGCGCCTGAACCTCCATCCTCGGAGTGTCTACGATTTTCTTGACGCCCTGGTTGCCCTGAAGCTCTTGGGACGTGAGGGCAACGGAGCAGCGGGTTTATACCATAATAGTCCCGAGGCCGAGAAGTTTCTCCGTCGCGACAGTCCCATGTATATCGGCGGAATCATGGAGATGTTGAACGCCCGCTTGTTCCGTTTTTGGGACGATTTACCCGAGGCCCTGCGCACCGGAACTCCTCAAAACGAAGGCAAACACGGACAGAAACCGCTCTTTGAAGCTCTTTATGAAGAAGACTCCCGCCTGGAACAATTCTTGAGTGCCATGGCCGGGATCTCCCGAGGAAATTTCGAGCAGTTTGCCGAGAAGTTCGATTTCAGCCGCTATCAGACCCTCTGCGATGCGGGAGGCGCCAGCGGCTTGCTGTCGGTGCTGGTAGCCAAGAACAATCCCCATATGACTTGCCTGTCCTTCGACCTGCCGAAAGTGGCCCCCATCGCCCGACACCGCATCAAGACTGAAGGGCTCGAAGAGCGGGTGAGGGCGGTCTCCGGCGATTTCTTCAAGGACCCCCTCCCTAAGGCCGACGTCATCACCATGGGGCTGATTTTGCACGATTGGGACGAAGATGAGAAGCGGCACCTCATCCGGGCGGCTTATGAAGCCCTCCCCGAAGGTGGGGCTTTCGTAGCCATCGAGAATCTCATCGACGACGAGCGTCGGGAGAATCTCTTCGGGCTCTTGATGTCCTTGAACATGCTCATCGAAACCCAGGGGGGTTTCGACTTCACCGGCGCCGATTTCCGCCGTTGGTGCACCGACGTAGGCTTCCAAAAATTCGAAGTCATGAGCCTCAGCGGTCCCAGCAGCGCGGCGATCGCCTATAAGTAGCACCCTGGAGACGCCCTCCTGGTCGAGCTCAAACATCGAGACAAGGACAGTTTCTTGCTGCTCAATCGAGGATTTCATTGGGTTAACGAAGAGCCCTTCAATCGTTGACCCCTCGCTGACGTTAGTCCAGCCTTTCACCCGGATTCGTGGCTATGGTACACTCGAAGTATGACCATCAAGTTGACCTATCGTGAATACGCTCTGCTGCCCGAGGGTGACCGTCGCGAGCTGATCGAAGGAGATTTTTCCATGACGCCGGCCCCGGGAGAGAAACATCAACGCTTAAGTCGCAATCTGCAGTTCGAGCTGCACAGTTTCCTCGATGAGAACCCCATAGGTGAACTCTACAATGCCCCATTTGATGTGATTCTGGAAGAGTGCACAGTGGTGCAG
>JBJHCR010000103.1:0-18093 GCA_050486105.1 Vulcanimicrobiota bacterium | reverse complement strand
GGTCTGACCGCCCCGCTGAGCCTTTGAAGAAGCGGAAGTACATGGATATAGAAACAGGTGAGCGAAGAGGCCGGATTGCCCGGCAATGCAAATACTAACCTGTTTTGTTTCCTTCCAAAGTAAAGGGGTTTGCCAGGTTTCTGATTCACTTTATAAAACAGTTCCGTGACGCCATTTTCATGTAGTGCCTGCCTTACGAAATCGTAATCGCCGACCGATATGCCACCCGATATCAGCAGCACATCGGAGCGGCCCAGAAAATCAGCGATGCGTGACCTTATCGCTGGAAGCCGGTCTTCGACATGGAGGCCTGGGGAATCGCCGAGGTTGTAGCTTTGTGCCTGTCGTGGTCTCACCTGGTTGTGGGCAAATTTGTCCTAGACCAGATCCCTCACTCCGATGCAGAACCCAAGGATTGGCGCAGCCTAGTGGAACCGCATCGACAGGCCTACCGGGAGGCTGCGGATGCCTTCTTGACTCATGCCCTGGCCCACAGCGAATCGCTGAACTCGGACCCTAGACAGCAGGCTGCTCTTCGCCTGCAAGAATGGACCGAGGAACTCCTAGCCCTTATCGTCTCAAAAGTTCATCTTTCCGTGACTCAGCAAAGGGAGTTGATCACCTCTCTCAGGGCTTGGGCCTCCGGAGTCCAAGGTGAACAGGCCCGGAGAGAGAAAGCTCATGACATCTTGGAGGTCCTAGAACGAACCTCTCCCAGCGAACGCCATGTCCACAAAGCTCACCTTGCCAAAATCCACCGACTCCTCGCTGCTCCCTCAGTTCTCCCACCTGTATGTGGAGAGTGACGTTTGGGATCACCCTCTGACCACGGCGGTGAGCCAAAGGTTTCCCAAGTCGGTGCGGGTCCCCATCGAGCGCTACACGGAACTGACTCAGCAACGTTCAGCGGTTTGGGGAGTGCAAAAGAGAAGTCCCAAGTTGGTGCTGGCCAAGAAGAGAACCGGATTGCTCTACGAGGTCGGCGACGTGGCCCCGAGCTTCGGTCACGCCAACTTCTACTATAGCGTCCCCATGCAGAACTGCCTGTACGATTGTGAGTATTGCTACCTCCAGGGGATGTACACCTCAGCCCACCTGGTGATCTTCGTCAATCAAGGCGAGCTTCATCAAGCTGCGTGGAACAAAGCCGAAGAATTGGGCGATCTTTATTTGTGCATTGCCTATGACAACGACTTATTGGCCTTTGAGGGAATCGTGCCGCTGGTGCGGGGTTGGGTGGACGCTCTAAGAAAGCAGCCCAAAGCGACCTTAGAGGTCCGCACCAAGAGTGCCAACGCTCGAGCTCTTGCCGAAGTAGAGCCGGCCTCGAACGTGCTGTTGGCTTGGACTCTGTCCCCTGCCTCGGTGGTCAGAAGGTTCGAAGCCAAAACCCCTCCCTTGACCGCTCGCCTCCAGGCCTTAGAAGCGGCCTTAGACCAGGGATGGCGAGTGAGGTTGTGCTTCGACCCTCTGCTCCCGGTGGACCGCTGGAAGACCGATTATCAAGGCCTCCTCGAGGAGCTGGATGCTCGCAAGCTTTGGGAAAGAATCGAAGACGTCTCCTATGGCTTGTTCCGCATGAATCGGGACTACCTGCGCCAAGCCCGCAAAGCCCGCCCTGACAGCGTCCTGTTGAGAAACGCCACCTTACGCGAAGAGAGAGGACTCTTTACCTTGGCCCAAGAGCAACAGTCCGAGCTGCTGCAGTGGTTTGGTAACGAACTTCGCCAAAGGCTGGCTCCCGAGCAGGTTTGGCAAACATGACCAAGCCCCGAGAGACCTTCGAGAAGCAAGCCCTCATAACCGGAACCTCCTCGGGCATCGGGTTGGCTTTGGCCCGCCACCTTCTAGTCCATCATTCGAACTTGAATCTGGTCGGGCTGTCCCGAACCCCAGGGCCACTAATCGACGAGCCCACCCTGAAAAATCGATTCCAGCACTGGCCCACCGACCTCGCCGATCTCCAAGCGGTGGCTGCTCGAGGTAAGCGTTTTCGCCAGGAGTTCGACCGCTTTGACCTGCTGGTCTTGGCGGCGGGGGTCGGCGGCTTCGGCCCTACAGATGCTCTGAAGGCCACGGAACTGAACCGACTGGTTACCCTGAATTTAACCTCCCCCATGCTTTTGGTGGGGGAACTCTTACCCTTACTGAAACAGGAACCGCCGGGACTCGTAGTCCTGGTCGGCAGCACCAGCGCGCGAGAGCGTGCTCCCTTGGGCGCAGCCTATGCGGCCACCAAAGCCGGGCTCAAACGGTTTAGCGAATATCTGTTCGCAGAGACGCGGAAAAGTGGAGTTCGAGTCATGCATCTCTGCCCTGGTATGACCGACACCGATTTCTACCGGAGCGAGCGTTTCTCTCCGAAGTCTGGTCTGAATTACAGCCTGGATCCTGAGTGCCTCGCGGAATTGCTGGACTTCTTTTTCAGCGGACCCGGCAAGACCATGAATCCTACCCACTGTGTGGTCGAGCCTCAGAAGGTGGGAATTGAGAAGGTCGGGTCACCTCGTCGAGAGCCCGCAGCAGAGTCTCGGCCGTGAAGGGCTTGGCCAAGAACTGATTCACTCCCAACCGGGCCGCCTCAGCCTCGTGACTGCTGTCTGAAAGCCCGCTGGCCGCAAGAATCGGAATTTCCTGATCCAGCTTTCGCAGAACCCTGATGGTGGTCGGTCCGTCCATCACCGGCATCATCAGATCGGTGAGCACCGCTGAAAGTTCGGTTCGATGCTCACGGAAAGCCAGCAAGGCCTCGGCACCATCGCCGGCCAGAATCGCCCGATACCCGAACTCCTCTAGAGTCTGCTTGGTGATCTGACGAACGTTGGCCTCGTCATCCACCACCAGGATCAGTTGGCCTTTCCCCCTCGGGAAAGCCGTTTCACCCTCGGTGGCCGAGAGTGAGGATTCTGCCGACTGAGCGGGGAGATAAACCTTAAACTTTGTCCCCTTTCCAAGTTCGCTGTAGACTCGAATGAATCCACCGTGACTCTTTACTATGCCTAAACTGGTGGACAAACCTAAACCGGAGCCCTGTCCCAGGACTTTGGTGGTGAAGAAGGGCTCATAAATCCGATCCAGGAGTTCAGGGGCGATCCCTTGACCACTGTCTTCAACTTGGAGGGCGACATAAGATCCCGCTGTGGCCTCTGGGACCAGAGTGGCGTACTGTTCGTCAAGATGGACGTTCTCGGCAGTTATGGTCAGCCGACCTCCTTCGGGCATAGCATCTCGAGCGTTGACACAAAGATTCAGCAAAACCTGGTGAATCTGAGTGGAATCACCGGACACCGGCCACAGATCTAGGGGAGTTTCGGTACAAATCTCAATGTTTCTAGGAAAGGTTTCCGAGGTGATTTTTTGGATTTCTGAGATCAGACGACTTATCTCAACCTCGAGCTTGCGTCCTTCGACCCCCCGAGCAAACGACAGCACCTGTCGGACCATCTCAGCACCCCTTTGAGCGCTGCTGCTCACCATATCCAAAAGCTCTTGAGCTTCCCTATCGGGGTACTGAATCTTCAACAAGTCCAAGGACAGGATGATCGGTCCCAAGACGTTATTGAGATCGTGGGCTATGCCGCCGGCCAAAGTGCCTATGCTCTCAAGTCTTTGGGCTCTGAGAAATTGACGCTCAAGTTCCCTGCGCTCGGAGAGGTCGGTCATTCCTCCCACCAGACGAATCGCTTCACCCTCGTTATTTCTAAGGATGTAGGCTCGATCCATGACATAAGCGTATCCCCCGTCATAGCACTTAAAGCGATATTCGGCTTCCCAGCTCTCAACCGGAGACTCGAGGGCACCATAGAGACTGTTCACCACGGCGCTCCGCTCATCGGGGTGAATTCTAGTGAGCCAGGACTCCACGTTCGGTTCCACCGCAGATCGCTGATGTCCGAAAAGGGTTTCTAATCCTTCACCCCACCAGAGCAGTCCCGACCGAATGTCCCAGTCTTTGATGGCATCGTTGGTCGCTCTGGCCAGTAACTGGAAGCGTTCCTCGCTCTCGCGCAAAGCCATCCCAGCAAGCTGCCGGTCGGTGACGTCTCGCAGATAAACGGCTAAGCCCTCGGAAGAGGGATACGCCCGAATTTCAATCCAGCATTCTAGAGGTGGATAGTATTCCTCAAGTACTACGTGGATGTTCTCAGCACGAGCACGGCGATATTCAAACTCAAAAGTGGTTCCCAGAATCTCAGGGTATTGCTCCCATAAGACCTTGCCAAGCAGCTCGTGCCTAGGGCGACGCAGCAGTCGTTCTGCTGCCGCGTTCACGTAAGTGAAGCGCCATTGGGTGTCGTAGGTAATGAATCCGTCGGTCAGGCTCTCTAGGGTCGAGGTTAGACGATCAGCGAGACTTCTAGCATCCTTCTCCAGAGTCACTAAATCGTCGATGTCTAAAGCGGTCCCATACCATTTCACGACGGTTCCCTGCTGGTCCAAAACTGGCTGGGCTTGCACTCGGAACCAACGAAAAGTGTCATCAGAACCGCGACGGATACGATAAACGATATCGAAGCGCTCTCCAGACTGAACGCAGGCTGTCCAGAGTTCGAAACAGCGCTCAAGATCGTCAGGGTGGAGGGTGCCTTGCCAACGAGTAGCAGGATCTTCAGACTGAGGAACCCCGGTGTAGTCGGAAAACTGCCTATTCGAATAGTCGATCTGACCGTCTGGGCCGGCCGACCAGATGATCATAGGCAAGGCTTCAGCGAGCTGTCGGAAACGCAGCTCACTGGCGGCCAAGTCCTCTTCGAGAAGCTTCTGTTCAGTGATGTCCTGAAAGGCTCCCTGCAGACCCACTATCTCGTTTTCATCGTTGCAAACCGCCTCGCCGATAGCCCGAACCCAAATCTTGCGGTCGGTCTTGGTCTTCAACTCGGCCACAAAGTCGAAGGGCTCACCCACCTCCAAGCAGGCTTGCACCGCTCTGGCCGCCATCTGACGATACTCGGGCAGATAAAAGGACAGCGCCTCGTTCACTGTAGGCTGATAATCCGAAGGCAATCCGTGAATGGCGCAGGTGAGTTCCGACCACCTCAGTTCATCCGTGCCAACCTCGTACTCCCAAGCCCCCAAGCGGCCGAAGCGTCCAGCGATGTCCAGCAAGCGCTCCCGATTTCGAAGACTTTCTTCGGCAAGCCTTCGGTCGGTGATGTCGATGTGCATGACCACCGCCCCCGACTGCTGCTGCGCGGAAATAGGGGTGGCCATCAGGCGAAACCAGCGTTTCTCCTCTGGGCTGTGACAGGGGTATTCCACGGTGAAGACCGAAGCGCGACCTTGGAGAACACTGCGAATCCCCTGGGGCACCTCTCGAGCCTCTTCCGAACAATCACCCGTAGCCTGCTCACAAACCTCCAAGTAGTTCTGACCCACACAAAAATCTGCCCGAGCTAGGACATTGGCTTGAGCAAAACTTCTCCAAGCTTCGTTGATAGTGACGATGGTTCCGCAAGCATCGAGCAAAGCGATTTGAGCTGGCAGGGCGTTCAGAATGGCCATCTCTACCATCAAGGAGCCCTCCTGGGGAGAGGACTGATTTTGAATCCCTAGATCATCCCGCTCCTGATCTTCAGGCACCGGTTGCCCTGCTTTGCACCGCCTTATGAATGCACTCCAGAAGTGCCGCCGCGCTGTACGGCTTCGAAAGAAAGTCCCCAGCTCCAAGTCGGAAGGCCCGGGATTGCTGAACGCTTGAATTCAAGCCGCTCATGACGATGATCGGGAGGTCAGGGGCCATCTTGCGCAACACCTGAACGGTGACCGACCCGTCTACCAAGGGCATCATCATATTGGTTAAGACAGCGGTGATCTCCGGGCCTCTTATGGTGAATTCAGCCAAAGCCTCCGCTCCATCGGAAGCGGTCAGGACCCGGTAACCGAAGGCTTCCAGGGTTTGCCCTGTGGTCTGCCGGATGGAAAGCTCATCGTCAACCACTAAGATGAGTTCTCCGTTTCCTCTAGGCATGGACGCCTGACCTTCCTCTAGGACTTCGTTTAGAGTCGGCAAATAAAGCTGCAAGACCGTACCGATAGACGGATCCTTGGAAAGACGGAGAAAACCTCCGTGCAAGGTCACGATGTCCCGGGCCGGTAGAAGTCCAAAACCGCCGCGAGCATCAAGGTCACCATCAACACCAAGAACGGCCTGAGCATTCTCGCCAAGCTTCTGAAAGCAGTCCTCCCCAGAATACTTCAACTCAATCTGGAGATAGATCCCAACCCTGGCTTCGGGAGTCTGAGATACGTACTGCTCGTCGAGCACTGCTTTCTCCACCACCAATGAGAGTTTCCCTCCCCTGGGCATACATTCTTGGGCGCGAATACAAAGATTCAGCAATAACTGATGAAGCTGGGTGGTTTCACCTCGGGCAGGTGGGAGAGCTGAAGGAATCAGAAACTCCACTTCAATCTGCTTGGGGAAGGTGTCTCTGACGATCCTTTCAACGTTTCTCACGATCTCTCCGAAACTCACCTGACTCTGCTGGCCTTCCAGTCCTCCGGCAAAAGACATGATCTGTTGCACCATTTGGGCGGCGCGCTCGGTGTTGGACCTCATGGTGTCGAGAGCTACTCGCTGGCCCTCCTCAGTGCAAGTCGATTTCAGCAATTCAGCGGAAATGAGGATGGGTCCCAAAGCATTGTTCAATTCGTGAGCGATTCCCCGGGCCAAACTTCCTAAGTTTTCCAATCGTTGGGCTTCAAGGAACTGCTGCTCGAGCTTCTTCCGTTCGGTTAAGTCCACAACAAAGCAGACTCCCTCATCCGTGTCTTCTTCGAAGGCCGCCGCCCCGACCAGAACTGGCACTCTAGAGCCGTCTTTTCGCAGGAACTCCTTCTCAAAGGGAGCGCAGACACCTCGTTCATCCAGGTCCCGGAACGCTTCTTGGTCGAGTTCGGCGTACTCTGGTGGGGTGATGGCATACCCGCTGATCAACCCGGCCTTCAACTCGTCACGACTGTAACCTAGTAGGTCCAGGAAGGCTTCGTTGGCTTCGACGATTTTTCCATCCCTTCGCCAAAAGGCCACTCCCTGAACGTTGGAGTCCACCAATCTGCTCAGACGCTCTTGGTAGCGACGGAGCTTTCCCTGAGCGGCCTCACGCTCGGTGAGATCCCTGATGAAGCCTACGAACACCGGGGGGGACACCTCGCCCCAACGAGTCACCGTCAATTCGATCGGGAACTCCGTGCCATCAGAGTGGAGGGCTCGCATCTCCAAACGTCTCTCCAGAACCACGCTTTCCCCAGAGCAAAGATATCTGGCGATCCCCTCTCGATGCCGCTCTCGATAGGCCTCGGGAATGATGAGTTCCGCCACCTCCCGACCTAAAGCCTCAGCTCTAGAGTGCCCAAACATCTTCTCTGCGGCAGGATTAAACTCGGTCACTCGCCCCTGATGGTCCATGGTGACGATCGCTTCCAATGCGTATTCCACGACAGCCGAGCTTCGAACTTGAGCCTGTTGAAGCTCCACAGCCTGGCGCTTGAGTTCCAGGTGGGTCATGACTAGGCCGCTCAAGATCTCCAAGGCCTCGAGTTGCTCAGGTTCCAAATTGCGAGGCACCCGATCCATGACACAGAGAGTGCCGAGGGATTCCCCCTGAGGAGTGATCAAGGGAGCACCAGCGTAGAACCTGATTCTCGGCTCATCCAGAACCAGGGGGTTGTTCTGGAAGCGCTGATCTTCAAGAGCATCCGGCACTACCAAAACTCCCGGTTCTTGGAGAGCGTGGACACAAAAGGAGACGCTCCTAGAGGTCTCGGTGACCTCAATACCCACCCTAGCTTTGTACCACTGCCTTTGTTCATCGACCAAGGAAATCAAACTCATGGGAACCCCGCAGATCTGGGCTGCAAGCTGAGTCAGACCATCGAGGGCAGGCTCGGCTGGAGTGTCCAGAACGTCATATCGAAGCAAGGCTTCGATTCTCTGGGCTTCCCTCACACTTTCAGGGTTGGACAGCATTCCTAGTAAGTTCAGCCTAAACCATTCAAGACCTTGTGGAAATCGATGGCTCGTTGGTGAAATCCCACCCAAGTCGTCCTGACCTAGAACCCTAAGGCTCCACCCCAAGTTCGCGCAAACGCTGAGCAAATCGCTCGGCTTTCTCTTCGGCCAAAAGAGCCTTCTCGAGTCCGGTGAGGAGCAGTTCTCCGTGCTCGTCTAAGAAGCGTAACCAGGTCGCCTCGACATCATCGAACACTCCGGTCCAAGCGGTCAGACCCAGACCGAGTTGAGGGATAAAACGGGGATTGGCAAACTCCACGTAATTGCAGCCTTCTAGCTGATAGACCCGCAGCAATCTGGAACCAAGCTGAGAGAACGGGTCAAAAATGGCATAGTACGGAATACGAATTCTCTGATAAATGTCGAATTTGGTGTCCTCTTCACCGCCCTTGGTGTTGGAAACGATCTCCACCACCAGGTCCGGCACTTTGCCATAAAGCCAGGTGAAGATCGATCGGCTCTCCTTATCCTCGGTAACCGGACGCGGCTCGACACCCTTGAGCAGCATGAAATCCGGCACCACCGGAGTCCTATCTTGGCTGTTATAAAAGAGCCCCACATCGGACAGGGCTTCAAAGGGCTTACCCTCGTCCCAAGAGGTGAAAAGAACGTGAGGCAGCAGGCGAAATTGCCGCTCCGAAAAGCGATTATCCACCGGTCGATCGTCCTCGGTGATCATCTGGGACAAATCTGGAGAGATGGGTGGTTCGTAGGGTTCGAGAGGCTGTTCGGGCATGGTCATAGCTTAACACAACAATCCTTAGATCAGGACCTTGGTGCTCCCAGCTTTTCGAGGCGGAGGTCCGTGCCTCAAAGCTTAACAGCCCGAGTTGAACAGCCTATGACCATCAGGTTGAAAGGGTGCAACATTTCTCTGAAAAAGGGGCGAAACAGCCCTTTCCCCCTAAAGCCATCTTCTCCCCTACTGCTGGTTCACCCAGGCTTGCCAAGCCAGTGCACTCCTGGCAGCAAGACATGGCCCACCGAACCCACAAAGGTCGCTGCCCTCTGCGGAGTCAAGCTCAAGCATCTTGCAGGCAACCCACCTCCTCCCCGCGCATCAAGCACCTTTAACGCTCCGACCAAACCGTTTCATGAATTCTTAACGGTGCCGAGCTATTCTGCAATCAGAAATTCCTAGTTGCGAAAGGTTACCAAGGACATGAACGTCAGCACCAAACTCACCACCAACTTTCCCTCCTACGCTTGCCGCTCCCAAAACACCGGTCCAGACGCGGTAACCGATGAGTTCGACAACAGCCACAGCCGTTTCCATGACAGTGGTCCCGACGCCGTTTATGACGAGTTCAGCTCTTGCCGAGGTGGAGACACCTATTCCAGCTACGACAGTTGGTCGAGTTCCTACGACAGCGGCACCACCTATGGGGCCATGTTTTAGCCTCTAAACCGCCTACAAACTCTCAAACCAGTCGTAAAGCGAACTCGGCTGAACAGCCGGCACGTGGCCCTGATTGGGGATCTCGTCGAGCTTCACTCGGGCTTGGAATTTTTGCAAGGTCTGGTAGGTTTCTCGAACAGGAGTCAGCCAGCGCTCGGGGTAATCGTTGGCACCCACGATCATCCATACGGGTTTGCCTCTGAGGGCACTGAGCCGACCGGGTTGGCCAAGGTACTGACCCGGAATGACGCAGACCCCGGCAAACCGAGCCGGACGAGCTACCGCCATAAAGAAGGCCCCGATTCCCCCATTGGATTGTCCGCTCAAAACCACTTTGGTGCGATCATAGCGAAAGTTCTTATCCATCCAGGAAAAAAGGGCATCGGTGAACTTGTCGGCATCCTGGTCCAAGCTGCGACCGAACACCTCCGGGGCCACCACTATGTAACCCCGTCGGAGCCCCTCGGCGGCCCAATAGTTGCTCAGGTTTGACTTAACCATTTGGGCATCCCCCGGCCCTGGGGGAAGAGTGATCATCACTCGCGGGGTACCGGTTCGAACCGCCTCCGGAGGCAGAAGAACAGTGACCGGAAAGGATTTCCCCTCCCGTCCATAGCTCACGATGTCCGTGAGGGCCTCCTGAGCCCAAGCCGGGGCGAAAAGAAACATCATTAAGATAAAAGTCAGAACTCTCATGCGCTTAACGATTCTCGGATGGCCCTTTAGGAACCTGCGCTAAACCGGTTCGTTGGCGAGCGGAAAGACCATGCGCACCTTCAGTCCCTGAGGCTCGGCGTCCACTAACCTCACTGCTCCGTTATGGGCCCTCATAATACCTAAGACGGTAGATAGACCCAGCCCCCGGCCTGGAGCCTTGGTGCTGAAGAAGGGATCGAAGGCCCGCCTTTGCAATTTGGTCGCCATGCCCGACCCATCGTCGCTCACTTCGAGGAGCAGGTGAGGGCCGGGAGCGAGGGATTCCCCGTTGAGCCAGTCCTCAGCCTCATCCTCACGGACCTCGAGCACCGCTGTAGAGACCTCTAAGTGGACCACATCGCCGGTTGCAGCCTCCACGGAATTCTGGAGCAACTGCAGCAGCAGTTGCTTCAATTGGTCTGGGTCTCCTTTGATGGGAGGAGGGTCGGGAGCAAGCTCCAGAGACAAGCGAACCGAAGGACCCCGATCTTCAAGGAACTCATTCAGCGTACTCTCTACCAGCTTTGACAGATCTAGGTCTTTGTAGGAGCCCATGTTCTTGCCGGAATACACCAACATCTTATTGATCAAGCCCGAGGCCCTCCAGGCCGCCTGAGTGGCTTGCTGGAATAGGTCGAGGACCACCGAGTCCGGGGGTAACTCCTCCACCGCGAACTCCAAGGAGGCCAACACCGTGGTCAGCAGGTTGTTGAACTGATGAGACATGCTGCCGGCCATCAAGGCCAAACTCTCAAACCTTCGGGCCTCCTCGAGACGCTGGGCCAACTCGGTCCGCTCTTTCTCCAGTTGCACCCTCTCACTGATGTCCACGATGATGGACCAGACCAGTTTATGACCGGATAAGTCTTCGATCAGTCGGCTGTTCAACAAGACGGGAAATCGATGCCCGTCCTTATGGAAGTACTCCTTTTCATAGGGCCCGATGCTCCCCTCTTGCTCCACTCTGGAAAAGAGTTCCCACTCCTCTTCCCAATGGTCCTTAGGGGTCATCTCCCAAAACCTTAAACCCAGCAACTCTTCCTTGCTGTAGCCGGTAGCCTTCTCCAAGGCCGGGTTGACCAGCAAGAATTTGCCGGTCTGCAAGTCCTTCAAGGAGATTCCCAGAGGGGCCAACTCGAACAAGGTTCGAAGAAGATTCTCGCTATACCGCAGGGCTTTCTCCTTGGCCTCCTCCTCGGTGATGTCGGAGAACCTGGCAATCAGCAGTGTTTCTGAACCGAAAAGGCAAAGGGAAATCCGTATCCGAGCCGAGAGTTCCTCTCCATTGGGGCGAAGGGTCCGAATTCGAAAGCCACGCTCGAGGTATTCCGAAGGACTAGGCCCCAAAACCTTGGCCAAGTCCATCTGAAACTTCTCTCGGTACCGTTCAGGCATGAGACTCACCACCGAGCCGCCCAATAAGTCTTCAGGCTGACAGCCAATCTCAGAGCAACAACTGCGACTCACCGCAACTATAGTTCCGTGGATGTCGAGCACCATGATGTTGGCTGGTATCGAGACAAAAAGCTCGCGCCAATCAAAATCCTGCCGCACAGCATAGTCCGATGAGGTCCCCTGCTTCATCATCTTCTAAATATACCAACATGAAGCTTTTTTGAACCACATTTGAGGGAATGCTCTTGAGCTGCTCGAAGGTGTTGTCCAATAACAGGTACAGAAAAAGGGCCATGAGATCATAAAGAGGGACCGGTTCCAAGCAGTAAGGAGCTGAGTTCCGTCACCTGCAGGACCTTTGTGCGGACGCTTTACATACCGAAACCGGCAGCAGCCGTCTCTCGAACAAGTTCGCGCAGAGTTGATTCGTCGATATCGGAAAGCCGCTTGAAGCGAACACAGCTCCTACCGATACTCGCTTTGGGAAGGCGGTCTTTGTAGCCCTCGGCGACGTAGGCACCATCTTTAGTGCCACAGCAGTACAGCGAAATGTAACTCTTATTGTTGGCCAAGCCAATCTTGTACCAATCGCCCTCACGACCGGTGGAGTACTTATAGTGATACTTACCGAAGCCCAAACAGTCGAACTCCATAGTGGGCTCCAACTCTGGAGCCTCTTCGCGAACAAGGTCATAGATTCTCTGGATATCGCCACGACGAGCATCGCCGACGGCGGCAATATACTCCTCCGGCGTGGCGGCTTTTGGACCTTTCGACGACTTCATAGCGACCCTCCCGTGTTGACCCGATGCATGACATATTCTGCTTTCGGGTACCGGTGACCTCGTCGACATTTGGTGCAATCTGGTCAAGGATTTTGAAGTCCTAGTTAGCGTGAATCATGACCTTCGAAAGATCCCACAGCGAACTGTTCCCCAGGTCACCGGGAGCCTAAAGGCCTTGAGCTCTTCGAAATTCTGCTTTGGAAGAGGCCAATCATAGGTTGTCACTACGGTTCCAGAAGCAAGTCCTTCCAAGCGTTGGAGGAGTCCCTGACGAAACTCCGCCGGGAAAGCGGTAGAGTTGATGAACACCAATTCAGCAGGAGGCCAGTCGGATTCCAGCATATTGGCCTCGAGAAAATCGGCCTGGAGCCCGAGTTCCTCGGCCACCTCTCGGGCTCCAACCAAGTACTCGGAGACCCGTTCTAGACCGACGGCCCGGAAGCCCATCAAGGCCGCGGTCAGGACCACCAAACCTCGACCGCACCCCAGGTCCAGAACTCTTGACCCCGGCATCAAGGGTGCAAAAGCAAGAAGCTTAGACGCAGACAATACCGGAGTTTCCCCATAGGAAAACTCCCCGGGATTGTCCCCCCCGTGCTCGGCCACAACGCGGCCGATGTCCAATCCACGGAAGTTCTTCCACAGGGACCAATGCAGCTTCCACCACCAGGGTTGCCAACCCAGGGAGAAGAGTTCGGTCAAAGTCAAGGCTGCAGCCCAAGGCCAGCCTGAAACCCAAGGGTGGATGAGGTCCTGAGAAGCTCCCTGCCTCAAGACAGATCGGCTCCCGAAACGAGGGTCGAAACCTTCGGACTAACGCTTTAGCGCTTTCGCTTGGCTGGGAAGACTCTTTTGGCCAGGAAGACCAAGAAGCCCACCAGCAGCAGAGTTCCGACTCCCCAAGTGGCCACCGTGAAAAGAGTCAAGCCGAGAGTCACAGCTCCGGCAAACCAGAGAAAAAGCTTCAGTCCTAATAGTCCAAGCAAAATCATAGCCAGGACTTTCAAGGCTTTGAGGAAGGTTCCAGGGACAGAAGATTTCACGATAAGCCTACTTTCAAGAGAGATTACTTGTCTATCCTACCCGAAAATCGAGCCCAGAACAAGGCTGGATTGGCAGTTGAGCCACCGAATCGAGGTAGTTCCTAAGGTCTCCCGGGAACCGGACCTCAAATTCCACCTGATTGGTGACATCCACCAACAGAAAAGGCTGGTCACCGGGCGATTCCGGACCTCGCTGGATGTCGGGAACGGCGTTGACCGCTCGGCGGGCGATCAGATCGGCAAATAGCCGTCCTCGACGAAGCTTGCTGACTAACATACGGCAATCTTCTCCCTGGAGATGCCCCTCGGAAGTCCGCCCTACCTTGGCCAGCAACTCTGCGAGCTCCGAACCGGGGAGTTGAAGAACATGCTCCATCTCCTGAAACGAAAACCACTCTCGGGTCTCGAAGTCTCTCAATTCCATGACGCCATCTTCGCGTCTGACCAGGCAATCTCCCACCCCTCTAAGCCAGGCCATCTCCCATGACACTCGGTGGGGCAAAGGAAGAGAGATCGGCTCATCGAAGGAGCCTCAATGGGTGGGACCTCCGGGGGCTTGACTGTACCCCGACCTGCAGACCGTCGACCTTCGGTCGAAGCGTTGAGCGTTTTTCTGCGCTCCCTGGCCTTATTGGTCGTAGCTGGAATTCGATTGGACCGGGCCTTGACCTTATTGGGTCAGCACAGCGAATGCCGCATTATCTCCCAAGTTGCCCACCGACTTGCGCATCAGGTCAGCCAGGGAAACTCTCTTTCTTGCGCCTTTTCCAAACAGGGTCAAGCCTTTTCTGAGATTCAGGTTCGAATGCTCTCGGTGGGAGAACGCACCGGTACTCTCCACCTGGTTCTGGCCAACCTTGCCGACTATGAAGAAACCCGCCGAGCCACCCTACTTAAGGTGAAAGCGGCCCTCACCTATCCTGCGCTGCTTATGATTTTCTCGACTTTGTTGCTCTTGATCTTGCCACCTTACATGTTCGGTGGCCTCTTCGCCATGCTGGAGTCCGCCTCGACCTCCCCGCCCTTGCTCACTCAGGTGGTGATCGGCACTTCGAAAGCTTTAGGCTCTCCTTGGTTGTGGAGCGCTCTGGCCGGCATCGGTGTCCTGGGATACGGGGTTTGGCTGCGCCATCGAGAGAATCCCCAGCTTCGACTACGGGTGGCTCAAGCGGTTCTCGGACTCCCCGTCCTAGGGCCTTTGGCCCGAAATCTGGCGACGGTGCGCTTTGCCAGAGCCCTCGAAATTCAACTCAAAATGGGAGAGAGTCCGCTCTTAGGCCTCCCCCTGGCCGCCGCCGCCTCGGGAAACCCGGTTCTGCAAGGCCTTGCCAAGAGTGCCGTGGAATCGCTGAAACAGGGAAGCTCTCTGACCGAAAGCCTGAAGGCCACCAACTTCTTCCCTCGAACTCTCACCGACATGCTGACGGCGGGAGAGGAGAGCGGCCGTGTTCCAGAGTTGCTCGAAAGGACAGCCGCCCTGTACGAATCTGAACTGGACCTGGCCATCGAACGATCGACTGCTCTTTTGGAGCCCTTGATCATGCTGGTCATGGGAGTCATCGTTGGTCTTATGGTGGTAGCCACCATGCTTCCCATGATGACCCTAATTCAAAGCTTGTGAGGTAACCACAGTGGATGATGATGGAACTTTAACCTTCGAACTCAACGAGCACACCCCGGACTCCAACGGAACCCTGTTTGTAATCTAGGTTCACCCGCCCACAGGGAAGCCCAGCACGGTGTGCTTGTCGGCCTTGGAGACCACCATTGGCCGCCCCGAAGAAAAGGACCACCACATCAGCCTCGAAGAACCCGGCTTGCCGACTCGACAAGCTACCCTTTTGATGAGAGAAGGTTCGCTGTTCTTCACCAATCTGGCGCCCGATCGACCGGCCTTTGTCAACGGAGCCGAGATGAGCTTTTCAAAACTCAAGGGAGGGGATGAGATCCGGCTTGGTGAGCAGCGACTGTTGGTTAAGAGCTCCTCTGAAGACTTGGCGGTCTTAGAGGGGTACACCGAACCTCACCGAGGCAAATTGTGGCCCCTGGGCAAGTCCAGCGTCACCATCGGTAGGGGGGGGCGTCGGCCGAATGTGGTTGAGCTTGAGGACCGAACGGTGTCGCGAGAACAAGCCTCGGTGCTGTGGAGCAGGCAGGGCTTCGTGCTCCACCCCGAAACCCGAAACAGTCCCATTCTAATCAACGGGGACCGAGTCACCGAACCGACTCTCATCAAGCACGGAGACCTTCTTCAGCTTGGACAGCAGTTGCTCCGGTTCCGATCCTTAGAGGACAAGGTGGTCCGCAGGGACCTTCTTCCCAAAGAAGCCACTATTCTGTTTTCCGATATCTGGAACTATTCCACCTTTGCCGAGAGTCGCCCCCTGGAAGAGACTATACTGCAGATGAACGAATTCTACGCAGCGCTCGGCAAAGTGATCGAGGCCCACCAAGGTATTCTTTTGACCTTCCTGGGAGACGCCATGATGGCAGTTTTCGGCACCGAGGGTCCGGACCCCGATGCCCCTCGCAAAGCCGTCGATGCAGCGCTCTCTATGCAGGCCCGTCTAAAACTGCTGAATGAGGAATGGGAATCGGTCGGCAAACCCCCTATGACCATCGGAGTGGGCATCAACACCGGAGAAGTGATGGTAGGCGACGTGGGCTTCACCGGCAAATTCGAGTTCGCCGCCATGGGGGACAACACCAACTTGGCTGCTCGCATCGAGAAACTTACCAGAGAATTCGACGCCAAGATCCTGATCAGCGAATCGACTCAACAAGCTCTTGACGACACCTATTTGTGCACGGAACTGGGTCAGACGAAAGTCAAGGGTCGAGACAGCACGGTGAGGATCTTTCGGATTGATGGGCGCTCGACAAACATGCCTGACGAGGTAATCAGCTGATGACAAGAGGGGGGTCTAGATCGCTGTGTCGAGGAGCGTCTTTGGCCACGGCGTTGCTCCTAGGCGCCTTGGCCCTCACCCTGGCTCTAACTCTGGCTGGAATGAGCCTGTCTCACTTGTCGGTGAGCACCAAACTGTCCAACATCAATCAAGCGAGATCTCTGGCTGAGGCCGTCGTAGCTCAAGGGATCGAGCGAGTGGTTTCGAGCCAAGGAGAGGCCTTCCGCGCAGCTCCTATGACCCTCACCATAAGCTTTCCAGATACTCCGGACGGCTTGGGGCAGCTCACCTTTGATCCCATTGAGGCCTCAGAGCTGAATATCCCTATCTCCACCAACAACCTGAAAGGAGACACTGCGCTACCTGGAGCCCTGGGCCGCTCAGTGCCCAGCAATGCGATACACTTTGTCGGTGTAGGGAAGCACCGTGGAGTGACTCGCAGGATCGAAGCCATCCTTCACCTGCCCAACTATCCCTACGCCTTGAGTTCTAAGGGCTCGGTGGTCTCCACTGGAGAGATGACCATTGCCGGGGCCGAGAATCTCGACCAGGTTCGATTCCCCATCAGGTCCCATCTGGACGAACTGCTCCCCGGGCACATCGCCTCCAACAGCACCGATCCCCTCGGACTCAATCTGATCGCGGACCATCCGATCCGAATCACTGGGGACGCTCGGAGTGCAGGGGGGATCTTCGCCGGCCCCAACGCTCAAATCGATGGCAATCAGAGCGCCGGGGCCGGACCCATCGATCTTCCGCGGATCGATCTCCGAGACTTCGACCCCCTCGAATTGGGGGTCCCTGTGGGGCTACCTAACGATATCCCTGACCTCTTACGAATTAAGGGCTTGGTACGCCATAGCGGAGATCTCCAACTCGATAAGCTGGCTCTGCCGAGTTCCAACAGCGGCGCGGTGCTCTGGGTGGACGGGGACCTAACCATCAATGACGGCCTGGAAGGGATCGGGGCCATCTTCGCCACCGGGAACATCAGCATCCGCAACGCTGGGGTGAGCGATCTGCAAGCGGACAACGTCTGCGCCGTGGTAGCTGGCAAGAAACTCAGTATTCGCGGGCGCTCCTCTCAGGAGAGCTCCTTCTTCCGGGGGGTGGTCGCCTCAGGCGAAGACATGGACTTCTCCAACGTCACCGTGGCCGGAGCAGCCGTTGCCGGGGTCACCGCCCTCGACGGGAACGATCTCTCCTCCCCCAACCCGGAGATGAACCTCACCGACGCGAACGTCCTCTCGATTCCCACGGAGATCGGTTTCGAGTTTAAGTTCCCTCTGGAAATCGGAGTTGGCGGAGCTGGTGGCCCTGATATGGGATGGGCTGTTCCTGCCGTCCCATCCCACAATGAGAGCATGAGCCTGGACATAGCTCTCCATCCGGACTTTCGCCTGGAGCACCTCTACCGGGAGGATACCGATCGCTTCGAGACCGTCTGGAGCGCCTGGGACGGCTTCACCCCCTATTCCTACGACCCGGCTACCCTGACCCCAAGCGGGAGCCCCCTCACCATCTGCCTCTACGATCCCTCCCACCCCAACCAATGGAGACCTCTGAGCAACAGGGCGGAGTTGAGCGGCGTCTTGCACACCATAGCGGCCAACGCCGGCCCCATCACCAACGGCCTACTCCCAACGCACCCCGAGTATCGCGAGTTCAGCAATTGGGTTGAGTATTTCGCTGACCCTGACACCGCTCACAGCTCTATGAACGAAGTCATCGATTCCATGCTGACGTTCGCGTTAGACCAGCCAGGAAAGGGGGCCAAAGACAAATTGGCCAAAGCCAACCAATGGTACGCCGAGCAACCCAATCAGCCTCAGCAAAACGGAACCTTCTCTATGGA
>JBJHCR010000102.1:0-18244 GCA_050486105.1 Vulcanimicrobiota bacterium | reverse complement strand
GTATGGGTGGCCCCCAACGGATTCGATCCTGAAATTTATCACCCAGAAGTCCACCCGTCCTCTTCCCCATCACCCGATCTAAGTCGGAGAAGAATCCTCTTTTTCGGAGTCTTGACCTACCCGCCAAACGCAGAAGCTGTCCACATATTAGGTGAAAAGTTGGCTCCCCTTTGCCCCTCGCACATCGACTTCCTTATTGCCGGAGTGGGTCCACAAAATCTAGCTCTGAAGTATCCCAACCTCACCTTTCTGGGCTACTTTGAAGAACTCCCTGAACTTATTCGTGCTTGTGATGCGGTGATCGTGCCTCTCCAATCGGGAGGGGGTACCCGTCTTAAGATTCTCGAGGCGGTAGCCTGCGGCAGACCAGTCCTGTCGACCGGCTTTGGAGCCGAAGGTCTGAGCAGAGAGGCTTTGGGCTCCTCGGTCTCCTTCGCCGAAAGCCCTTCGCAAATGAGAGACCTCATTCTAGCCTTGCCCCATCGTCGCCAAGTTCCGCCAAACCCAAAGTTTCTCGAGGCCTACAGTTGGCCAAGAATCTGGGCTAGAGCCTTCCAGTCGATTTTCTCTGTTGGCTCTAGCCCACTTTCCCCTAAAGTCCTTGAATCCAAGAGAAGCCAGGAGCCCCCACAGAGTGCAACCTAGAAAACGCCAAAACCGCCCCATGGAGATCCTCTTCGTGCAACCAAATCTCGACCCGCCAGGGGGAGGCAACGGAGTTGCTTCTTGGATGCTGCAGCATCTGAGCGAACGGGGCCGGGTTACGGTGCTGTCCATTTTTCCGCCAGATTTTCCCAAAATCGATGAGTTCTGCGGCACCTCCTTGAGTTCCATACCGATCATTACGCTCCCATACGGCACTTCGTTCATCACCAATTTGCGCCGCCTAGGCCCTGGGTTCGCCCTGGTGGAAACCCACCTCCTAATGCGTAAAGCCAAGACGATCGGACACCGTTTCGATCTGATTTGCTCGGCCAACAACGAACAAGATTTCGGGCGCCCGTCCATCGAGTACATCCATTTCCCTTGGAACATCCAACCCAGACCCGATGCGCCCCCAGGGTGGAACGAGAATTGGTTCTTGCGCACGGCCCTGGGTCTGTATCCTAGGCTCTGTTGCTTGATCTCCGGCTTTCGCGAGCAGCCTGAGTATCAGAACCTGACTCTGGTCAACTCGGCCTGGACCGGGGGCCTACTGAAGAGTCAATATCCCAATCGCCAGCCGGTGGTGCTGCACCCTCCTCCTTTGCATGAGCCTCCTGGGCAAGAACCAGGGCCTCGCCAGGCAAGATTCCTGGCGGTGGGGCGCCTATCTCCTGAGAAAGAGTTGCCCAAGTTGGTCTCCATCGTGGAGGGCCTAAGAAATTTGGGTCACGAGGTGGGATTGACCTTGGCTGGATCTCGAAACCATCTTGAGGTCCTCAAGCAGTTGCGAGCCGTCCAGCAAGAAAAACCCTGGCTCGAGGTCGTCGAAGGCCCCAGCAGAGAACATTTGCAAACCCTGCTCCTCACCCATGCCTACGGAATCCACGGCATGGCTCAGGAGCACTACGGCATGGCCATCGCCGAACTGGTCCAAGCCGGCTGTCTCACCATGGTCTGCGACGATGGAGGGCAGACCGAGATCGTCACCGATCCCAGACTTCAATACTCAGACCGAGCCCAGGCCATAGAGAAATGGGACATCATCCTTAGGAACCCGGTCCTGGAAAAGGAATTGCGGCAAGAGCAGTTGGCCCAGCGCCCACATCTCACCAAAGAACGGTTTCTGCGGGAGTTTGCAACATTGGTAGACCGTTTTCTGGAGCGTTCAACTCAACTGAGCGGATCCTAACAGCTCGGAAAACACCCCGGAGCGCTCCGAGAGTTCCCGAAAAGTCCCGCTGTCGACCAAGGTCCCTTCCTTCAGAACCAAGATCAGATCGCAGTCCCGAACCGTGGACAGACGATGAGCGATGGTGATCACGGTGCGGTCCCCGGAGAGGTCACCAATCGCCTGGACCACCACTCGCTCGGTCAGGTTGTCCAGGGCACTGGTCGCCTCATCCAGGATCAGGACTTCGGGCTTAGAGTACAGAGCCCGGGCCAGTCCCAATCGCTGCCGCTCGCCCCCGCTGAAACGAACGCCTCGCTCCCCGACCAGGGTGTCGTAACCATCGGGGAGAGCGGACACGAAAGCATGCAACTCCGAGGCCTTGGCTGCTTCCTCGACGGCCTGCTGGTCCACGTCCTCTAAAGGAATACCAAAAGCGATGTTGGCGGTCACCGTATCGTCGACCAAAAAGATCTCCTGGGGTACGTATCCGAGCTTTCTTTGCCAAGCCTTGCGGTTGGTTCGGTCGAGAGTCACCCCGTCAATCAGGATTCGACCCTCTGTGGGTTCCAGCAGGCCTAGAATCAGGTCCACTAGCGTGGTCTTACCCGCCCCGGTGGGCCCCACGATCCCGACGCTTGCCCCCCTGGGGATATCCAGAGTGACCTGCTTGAGAGTGGGAAGATCCTCCAAGAGATAAGAAAACCCAACCTCTTCGAGCCGCAGAGACTGGCCAAAAGAAAGGGGATCTCCCGAGGAAGGCTCATCCGAAGACAGAAAATTCATTCCTTGGACCACTTCGTTCAGGGCTGCAGAGTGAATCACGATACGGTTCCAGTTCACATAAAGCTCGTGCACCGCTGGAATCAGGCGGTAACCAGCAAAGGTGTACACACTGAGTCGAGCCAGCAACTCGGCAGAAGGCACTCCGGTCCATAGATAGTATAGGGCCACCCCGATGATAGAACTGAAGGCCACCACTTCTAAGAAATAGCGTGGGAAAGATTCCAAGACGATCTGATGTCCGCGAAGCTGGTTCCCCAAATCGCTGCTCTTTTGGTATCGCTGCAGAAAGGTTTCTTCCCGACCCATCACCTTGATCACCTTGAGACCCCCCAGGGCCTCACTGCTGCTGCGATAACCGGCCTTGGCATGACGATGAATGTCGGATCCAAATTGAAGAAGAGACCGTCTCATTCCCCAGGACATGATAACGTAGGACGCAGCAACAAACAGGCTGAGTCCCAAAGAGATCCAGGGGTCCAGGGTCAGCATGGTGAGGCTGTAGGTCAGCACCAAAACGCTGTAGGTCGAGCCTCGAACCAACGGAGACAAGACACCGTGAGCCGCCACTCCGGAATGCACGTTCTTGATCAGGTCGGCACTGTGCAGTCGGCTCATACTCAGATAATCGGCCAGCAGATATCGCCGAAGAAGCTCGCTTGAGATCTTGGTGTCCTGTTGAAAAATGAAGCGGGTGCTCAAACGAAGATTGAAAGCTCCCACGGTGTTGGCAAGAGCCAGAAGGGCCAGGGCCGTCAACCCGAACACCGTTGCGAATTCAAAATCGGTGTTTACGCCGCCTTCGGCGGCTAACCTCCGCAGCGGCCCCAGATACAGATCTTCTTTGGGCTCCACCACTAAACCCATAAACCTGCTGAGAACCAACAGCGCGGCGATCTCCAGGAAGGCCCCGAAAGTCGCACTCAAGACCACTAAAACAAAGGCCGTCCGAGCCTGGGGAGAAAGCAGACTCCAAGCTTGAGTCAGGGCTCGGGTGAAGTTTGAAGACACGGCCACCTTGAGTTCCGGGCCGAAGGACCCCCTCCCTCTTAAGAAGGTAGGGCGATCCTTGCTCAAGAACCTCGAGTTTCTTAGCACTCTCGAGACCAGAGTGTGAGGAACGTTGCTCGGTCAAGTCTGCGCGAGTAAGGGAGGCGTACCCTTGAAGAACCTTGGTCCCAAGTCCTCGCCCGAGAACCAATCCGAGACCGTTGGAGCCTCAGGACCCTCCAGGAGCCTGGCCATCGGCCTCCTGTTCCTGGCTCTGTGGCTGCTGGCTCGAAGCTTCACCTCCTATCATTTGGTCTTCCCCGAAGAAGGGGGAGTGGTTCTATCCGGCCCTGACAGTTACCACCACCTGCGCCACACCAAAGCCATCTTGGACAACTATCCTTGGATCGCCCGTTACGACGAGATGTCTCGGTTTCCCCAGATCGAGCGGGGGCTCAATCAGGGCTTTTTCGACCTGGCCCTGGCCACGGTGGTCAAGGCCACAGGGGGTTTGCTTACTGCAGAGTTCCTCCTGGCTTGGAATTCGGCTCTGCTTTCGGGAGCAGCCATCCTCCTGGTGGCCTATTGGCTCCGCGAAGCAGGCCTCCAAAGGTGTGCACTCGGCTTTCTCCTCATCATTCTGGCCTACCCTGGGGCCTTGAGGTATATGGCGGCCTTGGGCGAAGGCGATCACCACGCCAGCGAAGTGTTGCTGGCGGTTCTCTGTGCCGTCTCCCTTCACTTTGCCCTTCAACCTCAGGCCAAAATCTGGCTGGCGGCCCTAGCAGCTGTCCCTATGTTCGTTTTTGCCGGCACCTGGGCCGGAGCCCCATTGCATCTTTTTCTGGTGGGTTTGATCTTCTACGCCGCCGCCTGGCTGCCCACCGAACCGACGGAGTCCCGGTCCACGGTGATCCAGGGGTGCGTGTATGGGGCTACCCTTGCCACCTTGCTTGGCGGAACCTGGGTATCCTACCCCGACGCGGCGATTTGGGAGACCGCCTGGGCCGCCATGCTCGGCTGCTCCATCGTTTTGGTCCTAGGCTATCCCCTTCTTGGATTCGGAGCCCGCATGGTCCCGACGCGTTTTAAATGGCCGGTGGCTCTCCTCTTACTGGCCCTCTTTTTTAGCGTTCTGTGGATGCACCCGGCCGGCCGATATGGCTTGGAGCAACTGTTCTACACCCGACCCATGGATGTGGCCGAACATCCCAGGGTGACTCTCAAGTTGTTCTGGCATTGGTACGGCTTCATCTGGCTTGGCCTACCTCTGAGCTTGATACTGTGGTTTCGCTATGGGAGCAAAAGCCAAACTTTCGCTCCGGTCATGTACGGAACCGGCCTAGTCTTGCTTTGGATCAAGACCTACGACTTTATCTATTATCCTCCAATGGTTATCGCTCTGGCTTTCTCGTATTTGCTGTGGAGACTCGAAACCTTAAGCCAAAAGGGCTCGTTGGCATTGCTGACCTTGGCTTGCCTCATTCCTCTTCTCCCCCAAAGCGGAGTGGTCCGCCCCTGGCTTCAACCCACCGAAGCCACTCGGACCATTTTTGCCACCCAAGGCATTAAGGAAGCCTCAGACTGGTTGAAGCGAATTCGCGACGAAGAGGTCGGGCCGGATGGTGGCTACCCTTACGGCATGCTGGCTCCCTGGGACCTGGGGAACATGCTGGCGGCCTTGAGCGACACCCCGGTGGCTTTCAGTCAGGAACGCTCGGAGCGCTTGGCCGGCATGAATTTATCCCAATCTCCAGAGGAGGTTTACACTCGACTTAACCGGGGAGACAAGCCGGTACGCTTTGTGTTGGTGCCCATGCGCAGCATGGCCGAAACCCTATTCACCGAGATCGGCAAAGCGGGGTTGTCCCTGGAACTGATGCTCAAGCAGGTGGCTGAGGTGGCCTGGGACGAGCAGACCTATCGGATCTACGATCTCAGTCCTCTGGGGAAAAAGGCCTTCACCCCCAGCCTGTTTTTTCGAGACGGAGTGGGGACATCGCGCTTCCGCCTAGTCTATGAAAGCCCACGACGGGCCTTGCGTTCCACCACCCTGAAGACCAAGCCCAAGTCGGTGGGCCTGGTCAGCTTTTCGGTGAGCCCCGAAGAACTGCAGCGGGTGCACCTACTCCTGGACCACCCGTGGGAAGCCAAGAGCACCAGTCGGGGGGTGCTGGTAGGCAGCAGTCTTCATCCGGAAGTGAAGATCTTTGAGGGGGTGCCCGGTGCCTTGATAGTGGGGCAAACCCGACCCTTAAGAGAGATCTCGGTAGAGTTGGACTTAGAGATTCCTACGACCGGCAAAACTCGCACCCTGTCTTGGAAGCTCCGCGCCGATCGCCAAGGGCATTTCGAAGTGCGCCTACCCTACGCCACCGACCGGGCTCCGTTCGAAAACCCCGACACTGTGCGCACCTCGGGACATTATAGAATGAGCTTTGGTGGAAGCCCTCCCCAAGAAGTGGTGGTCGTGGTCACCGAAGAGCAGGTGCAGAACGGAACCACGGTGGTGCTCGAACAGCCTTGAGTCCCCGGCCCCGAGTAAACCAAGTGGAGCTGGGCGTGGCTAACGATTCCCCCTGGCGGTGGCTTGGTGGGCCATGCAGAGCCTGCCGGCCTCAAGGTGATGGTTCTGCTCAAGTCCGAGGAGCCTGGTGGCGAAAAAAAAGAACCCCCCACCACCCGGAGTTCGGGGGTGAGGGGCGCTCATTTTCTGAGGTCGAGTTTCCGGCTGCTCTCAAGCGGCCATCAAGACAGCCCTAGAAGTCGTCGTCGTTCACCACGATGAATGACTCTATGACTTCGATGATTCCAGGGATGAGAACACCCAATCGCCCGGGAGGCGGGTCCCCTTCAGGTGTTGCCGTTAGAGCCCTCAGTTGTCGAGGGTCGACTCTATCGATCTCACAATGCCCAAACTCGAGAATCGATCCTCCACGCAGAACCGTAAAACTGGTAACGAGGTTCACCTCCGTAGTCTCGATAGTGCCTCGAATATCAAGGAAAGCAAGATCGCCGACTCTGAAGATAAAAGGCTCGTTAGGGTCAGTCCGGTCCTGATTATCGATCAGCACCGTCATACTCGAGATGTTGGCGTTCACCACATCCACATCGAAGGCCCCGACAGGAATCGGATTCTCCAAGTTTCGAGTCACGTTAACGGTGCAAAGACCAACCACGCCGTCGCCAGTCCGGAGTTGGTACCCGTCAAAGTCATCATCGTCTGAGAGAAATTCCTCAGCACAATTGTTGCTGTAACTGAATTGGAAGCCCGCTTCGAGCAATTCCTCTAAACTCAATATTCTATTGAGTTCTGGATTAGGATGAGTTTGCTCCACTAGCACCCCGTAAAGGAAGCTATTGTTAGGCAGTGTGGTGGTACTGTTGTCGGCCGGAACCGCCAACTGATAACCCAATTCCCCACAAACCACAGGAACAGGATTGCTGAGAACGTCCGAGCCGTCCACCCCGCAACGGACTGTTCCACTGCCTATCGCGACGGCGGTGGCGGTGAAGCCGTCGAACTCCAGGAAGTCGTCAGCGTCGTCATTGACGTCTTGAAGGAAAAACACACCCGAACCCGGGGTGAGGGGCTCTTCGAACTCGCCGTCGTCACTTTCGAAAATCCCGATCACTCCAAAAGTGATGGTCTCGTCTAGTAGCACCGAAGCGGGGTCGGGGTCGGAGGACAGCAGAATTCCCACAAGGGTGGTGAGATCGCTCTGGGGCGTCACGGTGATGAAGATTGGTTGAGAGACCACCGCACCATAAGAACAAGTAATGGAAGATTGGCCCACGGCGTTGGCGGTGCAGCGTCCCGAATCATCGATAGTGACAAAAGGAAGTCCTTGAGTCAGAACATCGGTGGCCGTCCAGGTCATCCCTGAAAGGGTGGTCTGGTTGGCCAGCACGGTTCCGTTGGAAAAGGTGAGGGTGGAGTTGAACTGTCGCTCGCCACCCACGGGAAGAGAGATGTCATCAGAGTTGATCACCACCGAAGAGACGGCCACCGCTGTTCCCTGCCCTAGGGCAACGACCACATTGGTGCCGGGAATCACCACCACGTTCGCGGTGAAGACTAGCAAAGGCACCCCTTCAGCCGAGAAGGCAGTGACCCGCACCGAACTGGTGGAGGTGGGAATGCCATCGATAGTGATGGTGCCGGCGAAATCACGACTGACATCAGCCAAGGTCTTGGCGCCGGTCTGATCTGGCCCGTCGAAAAACTCAAACAGCAGTCGAGTGGTTCCAACAGGAACCACCGAGGGCTCTACCTCTTGAGCCTGCACGAAGTTGAACGTCATGCTGCCGGTGTTGTTCACCCCGGAGGTGCCAGTAAAAACAAATTCGTCCCTAGACGATCCACAGCCTACGGCCAGGAGCGCCACCAAACTGACAACAAGTGTTGTCAGCCAGGGACGGAAGCGGCCCCCTCGAGAGCCGCAGAGTGGAAACGATGAAGTAATCACGGTCTCTTCCCCACACATTCTTTAAGTTCTCAACCAGGACTCTTCTCAAAGAGATAGTCCATAATTACCGGTTCGATTTGATATGAACCGAAATTACCCTCCTTTATGAAATGAATCTTCCGGACAGGGCGCCCTAAACGAGCGAATCTCCGTCCCCATGTCCAAGTTGTTACAAGCTGTTCACATCCTCAGGCCTCATTTTGCGGCGCCTTTTTGAGCACGTCGTATTCTAAGGTCACAAGAAACACACGAAACGAGGATAACCACAATGCTCTTACAATCACTACTCAGAAACCCTTGCCTTGGACAGCTCTTCAAACCCCGTCGCCCCGGCTGTGGCTGCTTCAAGCCCCGCTTCCGCAATCGTGCCTGTGGCTGCCGACGCCGTCGCCACAACCCGCGCCTTCGTCGCAACTGTGGCTGTGGAAAACCCAAGCCCTTCAAGCCCTTCCGCCCTCTGTGCGGCTGCGCCATTCGCCCCCAGCTCCCTATTCGCTGCGGTTGCCACGGCGGTAGTGCTTTCTCCAACTTCTTCAACAACTTCCCCTGCTTTCGCTAAAGTTTGAGGAACCCGGAATAGAACGAGTCAGGCCCCTGCGGCCTGGCTCGTTTGTCGTTTCAGGCCAGCAGCAGTCGCCGATTCTTCCAGCCCCTTTTGAGATCAAATTGCTAGCCTTGGCCGTGCCACGGTGAAAGGTCGACAGCCCCCATCCTCAGAAGCGCGAAACCATGAAGCGTTCTGCCTTGAGGGAACTCAGACTTTATTTGGTGATCATCGTGGGCACCGTCATTTCCGCCATCGGCTACGCCCTCTTCCAAGTTCCCCATGGCCTGGCAGCCGGGGGAGTGAGCGGGGTGGCCATTCTGATCAACCACTTGAATCGCTGGCCGGTGGGGGTCATGGTCTTCTTCCTGAACATTCCGCTGATGATCTTGGGATTCAAGCATCTCGGTCGCTGGCGCTTTCTGATGAAGACCGTTTTCGCGGTGGGCTTGTTTTCGGTTCTCACCGACGTAATGCTGGCGCGGTTGCCGGGCCAAATCGAGCGGTTCCCCATCTCTGATGACGTGCTGCTCAGTTCCATTTATGCAGGAGTGATCGGTGGGGTGGGTCTGGGCATGATCTTTGGTGCCGGTGGCTCCCTAGGCGGAACCGGAGTCGTTGGGCGAATCCTGCAGCACCGCTGGGGAATTCCCCTGAGCACCGCTTACCTCTACACCGACGGACTGGTGATCTTGGTGGCCGGCTTGATCCTTGGCTGGGAGGCGGCGCTTTTTGCCCTCCTCACCCTAATCATGTTCGGCGTGGCCTCGGACTACATTCTGGAGGGTCCGAGCTCTATCCGCACCGCCACCATCGTCACCAACAACCCGGAGACGGTGGGCGACGCCCTCATTGCCCGGCTGGGTCGCGGAGCCAGTTGCTGGAATGTCACCGGAGTCTACAGCAAGCAGCAACGAGCCATGATCATGTGCACCGTGAGCCGCACCCAGGTGAACGAGCTCAAATACGTCCTGGGCCAGACCGACCCTGAAGCCTTCTTGACCATCGGGGTGGGTCATCAGGCCTACGGCGGAAACTTCTCTCCCTTGGACCGCTCGGAAGACCCCCCGGCGGACTCGGTGCTGCCCAAGCAGATGCCTCTGAGCTCCACCCAAGTCAACTATCGCTAGAGCAGCGAAGGAGGGACCTCTCGGACGCGGGTGAAAACGCCCCGGCATGAAGTCTCAATTACTCTTTCTTGTTGTGGCTCTCTTTTTGGCCACCCCAGTCCTCGCCGAAGGGGACTTTTCCACTCCTGAGGCAACCCTGGCCACCTATTTGCAGGCTTGCCGGGAAGGCGATTTCGAGAAGTCCGACCTGTGCTACACCCACTCCTCGCGGCAGTATCTGCAAGAGCATGAGGAGTTCACCCAGAATCGCAATCCCGAGGACCTCCGGCAAGCCTACGACCGCCTCTCCCAGGTGGAATTCACCTTAGAGCAAGTGAACGAAAAGCGAGCCATCCTGCACCCTGACGACCCCAAGATTCCCCCATTCTTCCTCCGTCAACAGAAACCCGGCGAAGGCTGGCGCATCGACTTCCACTTTATGAGCAACTACCTGAGGGCCGATGAGAACGGTTGGAGCTGGCGCTTCCCAAAGGCCGAAGGTCTCTGGAAGAGCCGCAAATGAGCCCGGGTTCGAGGCTGAGTCCCACGCCCTCCTCCAAGAAAGTCTCCTGAAGACTGATGCCCCGCAAGTTTCCTCACGTCCTCACTATTCTCACCGCCATTATGGTGCTCTTCACCGTCTTGACCTGGGTGGTGCCCGCCGGTCGATACGAACGACAAACGGTGGAGCACCGAGAGGTGGTGCTGCCGGGAACCTACGAACGGGTGGAGCAAGCCGGGCAAGGATTGATGGCTTTTCTGACGGCCCCCTGTCAAGGGATTGTGGCTGCCGCCGAGATCATCGCCTTTGTCTTCATCGTGGCCGGGGCCTTCGGCATCGTTTCCAAGACCGGAGCCATCGAGAGTTTCTTGGGGCTCATGGTGGTGGGAAGCCGGCGCTATCCCAAGTACAAGAAGTTGGTAGTGCCCCTGTTGATGCTGCTGTTCTCCTTGGGGGGAGCCACCTTTGGCATGGCTGAAGAGGTGCTGGTCTTCATTATGCTGACCATCCCATTGGCCCGGGCCTTGGGCTACGACTCCATCGTGGGGGTCTCGATCGCTTTCGTGGGAGCCGGGGCCGGCTTTGCCGGGGCCTTCATCAACCCGTTCACCGTGGGCATCGCCCAAGGGATCGCCGGTCTGCCTCCTGGCAGCGGTTTTCGCTATCGTCTGGTTTGCTGGGCGGTCTTCACTGTTCTGGCCATCGCCTTTGTCTATCGCTACGCCAACAAAATCGAAAAAGACCCAAAAGCCAGCCTCCTTTACGGCCTAGATGGACCAATACCGGATGCGAGCTCCGAAGAAGCCGTTCCAGCTCCACCCAGCAAGGCCCAGCTCCTGGTCTTACTGGCCCTCACCGGGGGGCTGATCCTATTGGTCTACGGAGTGCAAGAATGGGGTTGGTACATCCAAGAGATCTCGGCTCTCTTTCTGGGCTTGGGGCTTTTGTGCGCCGCCCTAGGGCGCTTGAGTCCCGATGCCACGGTAGAAGCCTTCCTCCACGGGGCCACCGATGTCTTGGTGGCCGCGCTGATTATCGGCTTTGCCCGAGGGCTGCTGGTGATCATCGAAAACGGAGCCATCATCGACACCATGCTCCACGCCTTGGCCAGCCTAGCCGAGGGACTGCCGGCATCGATCTCCATTCTGGCGATGTTCGTCTTCCAAAGCTTTTTGAACTTCTTCGTCCCCTCGGGTTCAGGGCAAGCGGCCTTAACCATGCCCTTGATGTCGCCTTTGAGCGATCTCTTGGGCATCGATCGTCAAAGCGCAGTGCTCGCATACCAGTTTGGAGATGGCATCTCGAATTTGGTGATCCCTACCAGTGGAATCACTATGGGCATCCTGGAGATCGCGCATATTCCTTACGATCGCTGGCTCCGGTTCGCCTTGCCCTTAGTGCTGATCTTGAGCCTGGCGGCAGCGGTCTTGCTGGTGGGCAGCCTGTAGCTCACTTTTTCGGGCTGGTCTGAACTCGGGCTTCAAAACTCTGCACCACCTCTGCTACATCCACGTCGGTGAGATCTCCGACGAACAGAAAAGTGATGGTGCAGTCCTCACGAAAGAGCAAGTAGAGCAAGCCGCCCGGAGCCGATAGCGCCTCCCCGTCCAGGCGAGCCAGATAGGCTCTCTCACCGAATTGCGGAGCCCTGGTCACCGACTCCAGACCGAGGTCGAAGCCGGCCTGAGTGGCAAACCCTTCAAGGTAGACCACCGCCTGAGCTTCGGCCAAGTCCTGAGTGACCTCAGAGGTGGCGGCAGGTCCGGCGATCACTGCCACGCTGGCCAGAGGGATACCCCGGATAAAAAAGGCGGCGTCCATATCGATGCCCTCTTGGGGCACACTCAGTCGAAAACCCTCGGGCACCGGCAAGTTTCCCACTTGAAGGTTGGCCGTGTCCGAGTCCACATTCACCAGTCCGGTGCCAGGCCAATCGCCTTGAAGCGCCTCAGGTCGAGTGGGCCCGAATTCAAGAGACCGAGCGACTTCGGTGAAGACCTCTATGTCGAAATCTTCTCCCCGACCCATCAGCATGACCACGTTTTGCTCGGGGGACAGAGCCAGGGTCGCCACCCCGGCCACTCCGTTCTCGGTGCGAAACCCCACCGAGCCCTCTTCAAAGGCCCCAAAATCCCGATCTTCGGGGTAGACTTCCAAGCCCTCCTCTCCGTAGAGTGCCTGCACCCACTGGGTGAGAACCTCATGGCCGAAACGAGACCCTGGCAAATACTCGTAAGTCTGAACCTCAATCGAGAACGGCGGATTGATTGGGGCGGCCAAGTTGATGGCCAGATAATAGTCTCCCCAAGTCACCGGGACTTGCAACCAGCCGAAGCCCTCGGGGCAGCTTATGGCGCAATCCTCAAAATAGAGCACTCCGTCGAATTGATTGGGAGCGGGGATCGGTCGGTTCGACTCCTGGGCCATCCCAGGGACGGTCAGCAACAGGCCCCACAGCAGTAGGCCCAAGAGAGGTCGGAGAATCATTGGGGGGGAGCCCCTGGCCGTTCACCCCCGACGAAAACAATAGCAGCGTCAGCCACTCCCATAGCGTATCCTCCTTTGAATGAGGCCAAAAGAAATCCCTGAAAATCGTAGGTCGTGGTTTGGCTTGCGCCGGCCAGTTCCACCGCCTCCTTGAGACTATCCTTATTCTGATGTTTGCCGTAGCCGGCCAAGAGTTGCAGGTCGTTGACCTCGGCTCGACCCCAGTTAGTTCGTCCAACCTCGATCACTTGCTCTAGGTTCTGCCGCAGCACCGAAGTCGGGTGTTTGAGGTGAGTCCTCCGAGTGGCGAATGTCGGTTGTTGAGGAACTTGGCGATGCTGAAACAGGAGAGCCCCGTCTAGGGCTCCGGCAAACATGCCCTGGGCTAAGGCTGCCAGGGTCAACAGTCGGACTTCCTCAGCCTTCGGCAGCTCCAACAGACCCTCCACCAGCGTGAGCAGCTCTCGTTTGAGCATGAGTGAATCCTGGATAAGCTGCTCCGGGGTCCCTGGGCATTGTTCCAAGTTCAGCAAGAACTCACAGACCTGCCGATACAACTCCGCGACCGACTCGGCAGGCTCAACTTCGGAGAACCTGGCCTGCTGCAGCGAGGGTTGGTAAGTGACTCCGCCCAGGCTCAAATAGAGCCTCGAGTAGTCTGAAATGGGGGGTTCGAACAGGGCATTTTTTCCACCGCCCAGGGCCTTCTAGCGAGCCACTTTTCAGACCTTTTTCAGGGTTGGAAAGCGATCATGGTAGGAGTCCTCGAGAACAGAACTTCGAGGGGTTAGTGAGACACGCAATGGCCCGCTGGACAAGGCGAGAATTGAATGAAGGCGCGTCGCTGTGCTTGGAGCTCGGCGCCGGCCTGCTGGAGAATGGGGCCGAAACCAGCCGAGTGGAGGAGAGCATTCGCTTAGCGGCTGCGGCCCTTGGCTCCACCGCAGAAACCATGGTCACCCCGACGGGGATCACCGTCTGCTTTGGTCGGGAGGAGACCATCACCAGAGTACTGCGAATCAAGGAACGCACCATCAACCTGGACAAGGTGGCTAGCCTCAACAGCTTGTCTCGAGGACTCGACCGTCAACACCTTGATCTTTCCAGGGTCCGAGGGCGGGTCGAGAAGATCCGCCGGCGCGAATCAACCTACACCTGGTGGCAGCAGTTTAGCGCCACCGCTCTGGTCTGCGCCTGTTTTGCCCTGAGCCTGGGGGGCGGCCCATGGGAGGCCCTATTCTCGATCACCGCCGGCTGCTTAGGCAAGGTCTTCTTCGATCGATTCGGATCGGGTTTTCCGTCTTTTCTATCGCTGTTTTTCGTGGGTTTTCTCAGCACCGTCTTGGGACTTGTGGCCTACGTTCTAGTTGACGGCCAAACGGAAGCCGTCGTGGTCGGCTCGCTGCTGCACCGCATGCCGGGGCTTGCCATCGTGGCGGCAGCCAAAGACCTCATGTCTGGAGAATTGGTGGCCGGAGTGGCCCGAGCCTCGGAAGCTCTGGTAGTCACCCTGGGGATGGCAAGCGGTGTGCTGGCCTGCTTAGGCATGGCAGTCCGGGTGGGATTGGGAGGTGCGGTGTGAGCCCCATCCTGATCTTACTAGCTTCACTTTCCATCGGGGTGCTCTTCAGCCTACCCCCTACGTCGCTCTTGTTGGCTTCGGTCATCGCCACCGCCGGCCACCTAGCCAATCAAGGATTGCTGTCAGCCGGGGCCGCTCCAGCCGAGGCCGCCTTCGTGGGAGCCTATCTGGTGGCCCAAATTGCTGAGATCCTGGCTCGATTTCTCAAGGTTCCAGCCCCGGTGTTGTCCATTCCCGGAATCATTCCGCTGGTTCCGGGAAGTGTAGCCTATCGCGCCACCACCCATTTCGTGGAAGGGAGAGAACTGCTGGGAATGGAGACCGCCATTCACGCGGGCTTGACGGCGGTGGGAATCGCCTCGGGACTGCTGTTGGCCACTTCGCTGTCCCGTCGGGCTTTCAAGTGAGTCTGGGCGCTGGGTAGGCGATTTAGAGCGGCAGCAAGTTTCTCAGCTTGGCGTAGCGGCGGAGGCGACGACCAATTCGGCCTAGGTGAAAGAGGTTCTTCTCCACCGTAAAAAAGTCGGACGGAGGCCGATCTTGATGAACTCCCACCACGGGAAATCCCAGACCTCGCAAGGCTCCTCCTCGACGAATCTCGCGCCAAAGTGCCGACTTGGAGTCCCGGATGTGGCCCAGGATCAAAGCTGCCTCCCATGGACTCGATTCCCGTAGGGTGTGCAAGAATTGAGGGAGTTGCTTCAAGCTCTGGTCGTCAGGCAACTGCCAAAGCAAGAACCTCGTGCTGCCATCGGGCTGTTCTTCTGGAAAAATCTCTGAGTTCTTGGTTTCGTCAGCGAGTCTGAGAACGAACAACTCAGAACTCAAAAGTTGCAGATGAAACCCTCTCTCCAAAGCCCAATCGCCTTCGATACTAGCTCGCTTGGGAAGGTGCAGCAAGAGAAGGGAGAGACTCCGCCCAAAGGGGCTCTTGCACAGGTCAACCGCCGACACTGCTCTACTTCTGATGGGTCGAGATGAGGTGCCGGACCACTTCGATGATGTATTCTTGGTCAGCCTGGGTCAGAGCGGTGAAAAGGGGCAACGAGATCACCCGGTCGCTGGCGTACTCGGTGCGGGGGAGCATGCCTCGGCTAAAACCAAAGTTCTGCTGATACCACGGATGCAGATGGAGGGCTCGAAAGTGTACCCCGACCCCGATCTTATGTTTCTGTAAGGCGTCGAGCATGCCGTCGCGGTCGATGGTGAGGTTCTCGCTTTTCACTTGGAGCACGTACAGATGGTAGGCTGAATCGACGTAATCTCGACGCTTCAAGGGAAGCAGAAAGTCTTCCAGGCCGGCGAAGGCCCGATCGTAGTTCTCCGTGAGTTGTTTGCGCCGCTCGGTGAATTGGGGGAGCTTCTTGAGCTGATGCAGGCCCAGGCTGGCGGCCAAATCCGTCATATTGTACTTGAAGCCGGGGCAAACGATATCCCAGTGGCGGTAGCCTTCTTCGGTGTACCGCTTCCAAGCATCTCGGCTCATACCGTGCAAGGACAGCAAACGCGCTTGGTCGCAGAGGGCTTCATCTCGAGTCGTCAGCATGCCGCCCTCTCCGGTGGAGAGATTCTTGGTGGCATAGAAGCTGTACGAGGTGGCGTCTTCCCACTCCGACACGTGTCGGCCGCGGAAGCGGGACTCCGTGGCGTGGGCGGCATCTCCCAGCACCAGCAGCCCGTATTTGTCGGCCAGGGCCCTGAGGCGGTCTTGCTCTACCGGGTGACCGGAAAAATGAACCGGGACCACCGCCTTGGTGCGCTCGGTGAGCAGGCTTTCTACGTGGGCGATATCGACGTTGAGGGTGTCGGGTTCCACATCGGCCAAAATCGGGGTGATGCCCTCGTGGACCATCTCGTTCACCGCCGACGGGAAGGTCAGGCTGGGAGTGATCACCTCATCGCCTTCGCCGAGTCCCGCCGCCACCATGGCCAAATGGAGGGCCGCGGTGCAAGAGTTCACCGCCAAAGCGTAAGGCTGCCCGGTGTACCCGGCGAACTCGCACTCAAACCTCTTGGTCTTAGGGCCGGTGGTCAACCAACCCGAATTCAGAGTGTCCATGACTTCGGCTTTTTCAGCCTCGTCCAAGTCCACCTTATAGAACGGAATGAAGGAGTCTCGCTGGGGAATCACTTTTGCTGCCATGATGGTTGTTTTACTCACTTGGTCTGGAGCCTAAACCCGGACTACTCCAGGTCCAGCCTTGGGACCTGGAGCCTCTTGAGCCCAGAGCCTTCTAGTGGTACTCGACTTTTCCGGCTGCGGTGCGGATGGGCACTTGGCGCAACCACAGGGATTTCTCCCACCATTTGGGATGAGTCTCGTACCAGTCGATAGTCTCTTTCAGGCCGTCATCGAAGGAGGTGGCGGCCTGCCAGCCCAGGATGTCCTTGGCCTTGTCGGTGCTGCTGGTGTGGCGAACCACCTGACCTGGGCGGTCGCCGACAAACTGGATTTCCGAACTTGCGTTCATGAGGGCCTTAATGCGTTCAGCGATCTCCAGCACCGAAACGGAACGGCCGGTACCAAGGTTGATGACCTCCCCCTGAACCTTCTCGAGTTCGATGTGCAGCACTCGATCGAGAGCCTCACAATGGTCTTTGACGTAGAGCCAGTCCCGCTGGGCTTCGCCCTGCCCGTGCACCGTCATGGGCTCTCCTAGGATCGCCGAGGTGATAAAGCGAGGGACCACCTTCTCCAGATGCTGATAGGACCCGTAGTTGTTGAAGGGGCGAATGATCACCGCCGGAATCTTATAGGTGGCCCAATAGGAGTACACCAGTCGGTCGGCTCCGGCCTTGGCGCTGGCGTAGGGGCTCATGGGCTTGAGAGAGTGCTCTTCGTCCATTACATCGCTCTCCGCGGTTCCGTAGACTTCGGAGGTAGAGATGTGGATGAAGCGCTCCACCGTGTCTCGGTGCTTCAGCACCGAGTTGGCGATGACCTGAGTACCCATAACGTCGGTTTCAAAGAAGATCTTATTGTCATAGATGGACCGGGTCACGTGGCTCTCGGCCGCAAAGTGCACCACCATCTGGGACTTCGACATCAGAGTGTCCACTAGGTCGGCGTTTCGCACGTTGCCGTACCAAAAAGTGAGGCGGGCGTCCTCCACGGCTTGATGGTCCATCATCTCGTTAGGGAGATTGTCGGTGTTTCCAGCATAAGTCAGGCAATCCAAGACGATCACCTTATAGTCTGGATACTTATTGAGCATATAGCGAACAAAGTTGCTTCCGATAAATCCGGCTCCACCGGTCACCAGGATCGTTTTCATGCTAAACTCCTCGATTTTCTTGAGTGCTCATCTGCTTCGGCGAAGAATTTCGAGACCTGAGGACCCGTGTCTAAAAAGCAGATCGACCACCGACAGGTAAGGCACAAAAGGTTCGACCCCTTGGTCGTAGACCGGGTGGTCGTAGTTGTGCCAGCGTACCTCGACACCGACTTCACGAAACTTTTCAACGTCGAGATAATCTCGCGCTGCATCGCCGGTTAGGTACTCGGTGGCCCCAAATTTTTTGCAGATTGCGACAAGCCTGTCGGTCTTCCTCCCTGGAAGGTCGAAGCTTGAACTACGCTGCAGAGTCCAGGGAAGCTCGAAGCTTACTACCAACCAGCGAAACAGGTCCAAGTTGAGATCCACCAGCAGTTCGCGTGGCGACATCAGGATGGCTTCGAGTTCCTGGAAAAACTTGGAGAAATAGGGTGTCTTGGAGTAGCTCTGGGTAAGAGTTGCAATCATCTTTTTCTGCCAGCGAACCGAATTATTAATGCGAACCTCATTGTTCCTAGGTTTGTCCAGGCCCTTGGTGATCACTGGGACCGTAAGCCAACTGACTCCGTTGGGGGTCAGAATTCGATTCCTATTGCGCCAGCCGTTCTTGTCGAACTGAGTGTCATCATAACTGACGAAAACATCAGCCCATTGATATTGGTCCAGATGTCCGATCCATGGCAAAAAAGA
>JBJHCR010000101.1:0-18434 GCA_050486105.1 Vulcanimicrobiota bacterium | reverse complement strand
GTCCTCAGGGCCTTCAAAAAGCTGACATCTGAGACCATCGAGCATATGCTGGGCGGCCGCGAGAGAGCCCGCGGCTTTCTGCATGATCGTTTCCTGAAGAGCTTCACTCAACGGGGTTTCCTCAGCTCGATTGAGAAAGCGCTCTACGAGATCACGATAGCTTCCGTCGTGGGGGGTTAGGGTCAACTCGGTGGACGGACCGTTCTTGATTTCCACAATGGTGTCCCGATCGCCGGCTCGGAAGCGCTCAGGGTCGTAGGCCACCACCAAATAGACGCCGTCTGGAAGCGTTGGAGGCAAGTAGGAGAAAAGGCTGTCGCTTTTGCTCTGGCTGGGGGTCCCTTCATCGATTCCGTCGAGAATCAACACGATCCTCGTCCCGTTAACGAGGCTCAGTTCACTCATGTACGCGGAAAAGCGTGCTGAGCGAGCGTCGGCCGTGGTTCTTCGGTTCAGATCTCGGATGACTTGTGGGTCCAGAGCCTCGAACGCTCTTTGGCCCTGACCTGGTCTGATCCGCAAGTGCTCGTTCAGTTGCTCGAGAAAAGTGTGGGGGTCGGGATAGAACTGGTTCTTGACCGAAAAGAGCAGCGGGGTCACCTCCAGGCCACTCTCGAGAAAATGCTCCTGAAGGGCGTGACACATCAAGGTCTTGCCGCGCCCTTGACTGCCCTCGATCAGAATGTATCCTGAGTTCACCGAGGATAGGAATCGTGCCGCCAAATTCAAGTATTGTTTGGGCACTCGTTCAAGGTCGAGGCCGGAGTAAAGCTGTCTCAGGCTGCTTTGAAAGGACTTGAGTTCAGCTGTACTCCAGATCTGCACCGTCTTGGGTTCCTCGGGCTGGAGGTCTTCCGAATGGTCTCCGTCGACCGTCTGCTCATCCGGCTCTTCCTGCTCAGCCGCTGTTGGAGCGACTTCAAGGTCAGAGACGTCTGGAGACGGCAGCGCTTCTTCAAGCAAATACTCATCTTCGGTCTGGGGGGCTGACGTTGGGGCTTGAGCTTCCAAGGGGATGAGTCGAGAAGGGAGCGGGGGATTGAGTTCAACGAAGGTCTCACCTCGTTGCAGAGTGCATTGCCAACCGCTCTCGTCGAGACGAGCAAACTGCTTATGGTCGGCGAAGAAGCTGTAGGCGTGTTCCAGCCAATGCAGCAAGACTTCCAGAAGGGCCCCCACGGCCACTTCGAAGTCCTCGTCATGCGGCCCCACGGAGAGGGTCTCTAGCAGTCTCGAGTAGCTGAACGACTGCTCGCTGGAAAGCGGAGACAGTTCCAGATCTTCGGTGGATTGGGCTAGACCGAGCCATCGTGCGTGACGGATGGGCAAGCTGCGTTTCCCATGCAAGAAGAAACAACTTTGAAAGGCGATTACATTCTCGTTATCGGAAAAACGAGAGAGCCGCTCGAAACTGAACTTCAAAAGTCGACGAAGACCGGGACCCTCTTTGGCATTATGAATCAGGGCTGACAGTTCCGAGGTGTCTTCGAGCTTTCGAAGGAGACCGGCGGCATATCCTGTGAAATACCGCTCTAGGAACTCTAGGCAATCCAGAATGGACTGGAGGGTGGGCCGGCCGTTTTCTCTACTTCTTTCCAATCGCTGCAAAAGGTAGTAGAGCGGAGCTGGTTTCTCTCCAGGAAGTGACGTTGTCAAGGGCTGTCCGGTGAGGCCGATCTCCATGTCGGTCAAGCGGTTCTCCTTTTGGGTGCGTGGGCCCTGCGTCCAGGGCATTCGTTCTATAGCCCTCAAGGACCGGTAGGACTGTGGTCTCCAAGACGAACTCCTTTGGAAGAGAAGGGAATTCACCCTGGTTTTAAAGAATAGATAAGGATGAGACAAGCGAAGGCTCCCCACACTCGGCCAAGAGGCAACTCCTTTGGATCTTGCCTATTCCTTGTAGTCCTATTCTTCGGTGGAATCGGGTTTTACTATTTCAACTTCTTCCAGTGGAGACATTTGGAGAACCCTCACGAGGGTCTAAACTACTTGACTTCGGCCGATGGTCCTCAGTTGAACTCGTTTCGTAAGGCCGCCCTTGCCGACGTGGTCGATCCAGCACGGGTCGAAGTCGGCAAGCTCAACGATATCAGGAAGAGAACCAAGAAGGGGACGGAAAACTACCCTGAGTTCAAGCAAGACTTGACTGAGATTCTCAATCGGTGCCGGGATCTGATGTCGAGCGCCAAGCTGAGAACCATTCCAAAGGCTTATGATAAGCATTACAAGGATGCCCTGACTGGCATCAGCGAGATATATCGATCGGCCTTGTCCCTAAAGGAGTCGGTGGGCGCGGATATCGACGCAGACAAAGCTAAGGCTTTCGAGGAATCCACGAAGTATCTAAGACAAGCCAACGGGCGTCTCAATTCCTCTCGGGAGTTTTTCACCGACCCCAATAGATAGGGTTGGGACCTCGGTTCTTGGTTTGAAAGAGCAATAGGGGGAGCCGCCGGGTGCCGGGCATCCTCGTGGGCGTGTGTGGGGGCACCGAGCGCTCGGTGCCCTGCGGGCATGGGATGGACCCTCACCCAGAATGTGGACAAGTCCAAGGACTGAGGATCAGGACCCTCTGATTGTCCTAGCCATCTCTGCTGCGGGTTGGGACTCCCAAGGGAAGACCCTCTCGAGTTCTCCCTGGACTTCCTGAAGTTTAAGCTTGTCCTTGAGGGCTGAAGCCATTTCTTGGTAGAGCCGTTCGCTGTTCATATGGGCTACGATCTCCGGCATAAGAAATTTCTGGGCCCGGATGTTCGGCTGGGCCATGAAGCCAATCTTACTGCGGGCCCTCAGCAGCAGACGGCCCTTGAGGACTGAGCCACCCGGGAGCAGGTCCAAGAGACCGAGGAGTCCTATGGTTGGGAGGCGCTCTGGCCGATTTAGAGGCACGATGGTGAGCACCGGAGTCCTCAGATAACCAGCTTCGGCAGTCTTGGTGCCGGGAATAGAAACCGACAAACGCGCTTGCCCGAGAGTTTCTAGTCCTCCCTGGGTGACCACTTCCAAGGCAGCTGAGCCGTCCAGAGATTCCAGCCTCCCGTCCCGGTATCGTCCTTGCAATCCCCCCACTTTAGGGTCCGGTGGGGACTCCAGCAAAGCTTGGAGCCCTGTTTCAGCGATAAAGGGGGAGACGTGCAGGTGTCCTTGGTGAGGGCCCAGGCGCTGGTTCAGCAGTTGGTGAGCCTCCAAGAATAAAGGACTGAGTCCTGCAACCTCCCAGGCACGAGAGCCGGGCAGGTAGCTTATGCGAGCCCGGCGCTCAAGTTTGGGCTCCGAAGTTTGATTTCGGACAGCATCGAGGACCAAGTCGCCAACGCAATGGATCTTGTCGGCCTCGGCTCGCCTCTTCAGCAACCAAGAGATGCCCGCCTGATCTTTGGTGAAGAATCCCTGAAACTGACGATTCCACCAGGGTCGCGTCCAAAGGTAGGACCAGCAAGCAAGATTCCAGCGCCAGCCTAAGAGAGCGCTATACATCAGATCACCCCCGAGGTGGAGGAGGGCGCCGGGTCGGTAGGCTTGCCCGCTTCGCAGGAACAGCTTGAGATAATCTCGAGGTCGATAGACGTTGGAGATGTGCCGAAGCTCACGGGCTACTCGATACTCTTCTCCGGTGGAGAAAGTGCAAGGAAGCAAGAGAAGGTCCACTGGCCAGGGGTCAGGGAGTTCGGTCCAAGCTTTCAGAAAGGGCTTGACCCATCCCGCCATTTCTCCAGGAGAGTTGGCGGTGATCAATAGTCGGCTCATGCCTCGTGAGCCCTCTCCAAGAGAGCGGTGGTTGAGCGGTCGGGCACCAACCCAATGATCACGATTCGACCACCATAGGAGTCCACCACCGAGGCTTCCGGGAGGTCTTCTCTGCGGTAATCCCCCCCTTTCACATGCACTTCCGGGCGCAGCACCTTGAGGAGCTCCACCGGTGTCTGCTCGTCGAAAATGGTGACTGCGTCCACACACCGGAGAGCGGCCAGCAGTTGTGCTCGCTCTATTTCGGTGTTGATGGGGCGGTCGGGTCCCTTGAGTTGCCGAACAGAGTTGTCAGAGTTGAGCCCCACGATCAGTCGGTCTCCTTGGGCACGGGCTTGGGTCAGGGTCTTGAGGTGGCCAACGTGGAGAAGGTCGAAGCACCCATTGGTGAAAACCAGGGCTTCTTTGTTCTCACGCCAGTCGTTCGCCAGTTGCAGCAGTTGTTGCCGGGCCAGAATCGGAGCTTGAAAAGGACCCACCTCAACCTCGCTTTCGGAGCGACTCTACGATCTCGGGAGCGGTCACCGTTGCCGTACCCAATTTTCTCACCACTACTGCGGCAGCGTGGGAAGCCAACTTGACTGCCACGCTGTTGTCGATTCCGGCGCATAAACCTAACCCGAGTACCGTCAGCACCGTGTCACCCGCCCCACTGACGTCGAAGACTTCGGTGGCTAGAGCCGGCTCACCGATAGGCGGAGCGCCGTGCTGGAAAAAAGTCATGCCTCTTTCTCCCCTGGTGACTAGAACCGCTTGAGCTCCTATCAGTTTAAGAAGTTCCAGCCCGGCAGTCTCGGTGCTGTGGTCGTCATCAACGGGGAGTCCGGTTGATACAGAGGCTTCGAAGGCATTGAGGGTCAAGCAATTCACCCCTCGAAAGAGCGTCAGGTTGGCGGGCTTCGGCCCGGCGATGACAGGAACTTTGCCGTTGATGAGTCTTGGCAGCAAGTCGACCAGGGACGGACAGGTGAAAAAGCCCTTGTCATAATCCGAAAGGAAGATGCCATCAAAGTCTTCGCTGTTGCTCTTCAACCAGTCTTCCAGGTCTGAGGCTTCCTCACGGCTGAAGGGCTTTCTCTCTTCCTGATCGACTCTGACGACCTGTTGGGAATGGGCAATAATCCGGGTCTTGACCGTGGTCCTGCGGGCCTTACTCTTGAAGGTTCCGGAGGTTTGCGCTCCTCGTTCCCTGAGCAGTGAGCATAAACGTTCTCCAGATTCGTCGTCACCAACAAGTCCGGCAACGGTGACTCGACAGCCCAGACTGAGCAGGTTGCTGACCACGTTGGCGGCTCCACCAGGAGTGTAGGTCGTCTTTTCCACATCCACCACGGGAACGGGCGCTTCAGGTGAGATACGGGAGACCTTGCCCCACATCCACTGGTCGATCATCAAGTCTCCGAGGACCAGAATCTTCTGTTGAGTGAGCCTCGCTAGAGCCTCACTGTAGGGCCCTATAGCCTCTGGATTCAACACGGTTCTCACCTCTTTTTCCTGGCCATGTCAGCCAGCACTCCTTCGAGCAGGCTGGCCGTAGTCTCCCAGGAAAACTCGCTGGAACGTTCGGGTCCAATGATTCCATTGGGTGCCTCCACGGCCTCCATGATGGCTCGGGCTATATCTACCGGGTCGTGAGGATTGAACCAGTAGGGGACCTCACCGCCGACCTCAGGAAGGGAGGCTGCGCGAGCGGAGGCGGTAGAGGCTCCACAGGCCATGGCCTCCAAGAGCGGTAAGCCAAAACCCTCATAGAAAGACGGCATCACGAAGACCTGGCAACGTCGATACAACTCGGCCAAGGTCGCATCGTCGATACCTTCCAGCCAGACGATCTGTTCTTCAAGTCGGTTGATGCACTCGCTCAAAGGAGAGATTTTCCCACGGATGCGGTCGGCCCAGGTGGGCGGGGCAGGCTTTGAGCAAACCAACACCAGTCGACTCTTGACCTGATTGTCCAGCAGCAAGAAGGCTTCGAGAAGGCCCTGGAGATTCTTCCTGGGCTCGCTGTTGCCAACGTACAGGAGGTAGGGTTCGCTTCCCACCTTTTCGATGAAGAACGAATCGAGGTATTGGTTTCGATGGGGATGAAAGACCGGGTCATAGCCAAGGGGGATAACGTCGACGTGCCCGATGTCGCAGTTCAAATGCCGGAGCATCTCGGTCCGAGAAAAGTTTGAGGTGGTAATGATTCTGTCGGCCCGTTCAGCGGCGTAGCGCAGACGCTCGCAGTCTTGGTCGAGGTGCCGATTCTGTGGGTGAAACTCGGTGAATGGGGCCACATCATAAATGGTCACTGCAGTGGGACAAGAGCAAGCCCAGTCGACCCTATTCCAGGGAAACCAACAGACATCGAGGTTCTCGGCCTCGTGGGCGATCTTGGCTTCCCACTTGCTATAGGGGCTGTCGGCAAACTGCGCCAGGTGACGCCTCTCCCGCACCACCAAGACTAACTCGTGAGGGAAAGACTTTCTCCATTCGTTGAGGACGCTTCGAAGCACTCTCCCCATACCGCGCTGGTCCTTATGAAGGAAAGTTGCATCAACCCCAATTCTTAGAGGTCCGCTCATAGGCTCTGCGCGTTCCATGCTGCTTCCTGAGATTCCTCTCCGTGACCGACAAGGGGCTTGGGTGGGTCGGGCGACTTAGGCCAGCTTTAGGAGCCGAACGACTGCTTCAGTCAACTGTTCTGGACGAATTTTGCGGTAGCACGAAAAGTTGGGGCAGGTGGGTTTCTTGCAGTTCGGAGGGCAAGCCGGGCGGACGGGAGAGACCACTTCGTGCAGTACCCCGAAAGGAGCCCATCGTTTCGGAAAGTCTTCATCTAGGGCGAAAATGGCTACCACCGGCGTGCCGACAGCGGCAGCCACGTGCATAGGTCCGGAATCTGGACAGACAAAGGCGTCCATTTCAGCGGCTAATGCGCCCAGCGTCTCAATATCGGTTTGTCCAGCAAGGTTCGCGTGAGGAAGTTGCAATTGCCGGGACAGGTCGCCGACGAGTTCCACTTCTGAGCCACCACCGGTAAGGACCAATCGGGCTTGGAGGTTCGACTGCAGATTTGAGGCAAGCTCAGCGAAATGGTCAACGGGCCAGCGATCTCGGGATAAGGGAAGGCCCTTACCGCTGTGGAAGCCCAATAGTGGTCCGTCGAGAGTGCCAAAGTCGCCCTGCTGCAAGAGGGCACGAGCTCTCTCGGAGGCTTCCTCGCTGACTTTGAAGCTCACCTCGGGTCCATCGTTTTGAAGCCCCAGTCCTCTGGCGTAGTCCAGCAAGATCTCGGTTTGGTGAGTGTCTTCATCTCCGTGCTCAGATCTTATCTTGATGCGGTGAGAAAACAGAAACGAATACAGGAGTCGGGAATCTTGACCAACCCGATGGGGGATGCCGGCCCAGTACAAGGTCCAAGCCCAACGACAGCTCCACCAGAGCAAAAGAGCGGCGCTATAGTTCTCACTTTTCAGGCGTGCAGCCCATTCGCGCATTTCCTTGAGACTTCCGGGACCCTTCCCGTTTATGGTCAGCAGATTCTTGAGGTTTCGGTGGTTCTTCAAGACGGACGAGGTTTGCGTTCGCGCCAAATAATCCACCTGATACCCAGCATCCGCCAGGGTGTCGATCACCGGGGTGGATAGGAGCACGTCACCTAGGCCTCCCCCGGTATGGACGATCAGGGCTGTCCCCTTCATCGGATAAGGTCTCGATAAAATTCTACATAGTTGTCTGTCATGACCGAGGTAGAGTAGTTCTGTCGATAAAAGGTTGCGTTGTCCTGAGCTTTCTTCTTGAAGCCTTGTGGGTCGGCGCAAAAGGTTTCCAAGGCATGCCGGAGTGCTTCGAGGTCACCCTTGGGATAGAGGTTTTGTTCTTGCCGACAGAGCGTTGAGACTCCTTGAGAATCGGCGGCGATGAGTGGAAGTCCTAGGGAGAGCGCTTCCAGAGCCACGAGAGAGAAGGTTTCGACGTGCGAGGGCAAGACGGCCAAATCAAGGGTCCTCAAGTAGCTATCCGGGTCCTCGATCTGCCCCAAGAAGGTGACCTCGAGGCCGAGGTCTCGGGCTGCCAACTCCAACTCGGTTCGGAGAGGGCCGTCCCCGGCCAGGCTCCATTTCACCGGTCGATCAAACTCAGCGCTGGCCGCAGCTTTGAGAAAATCGAGGTGTCCCTTGCCTTTGCGCAGACCGGAGAGGACCCCGATGTGCAAAGGCTGGGCGGGGGTGGGTGCAGGTTTGTCGTAGAGAGGCTTCAGGGGAATTCCGTTGGCTACCACTCGAAATTGAGTAGGCGCCTGATGGGATTCCGGATCTAGGGTCTCTCGGATGGCTTCTTGGGCCGGGGTGGAAACCGAAACAACGGCTTGGCACTGCTTATAGGCCCAGCGAAACAGAGGCGACAACTTGGGGTCTGGGAAGGAATGCTCGGCTTTCACTAACCAGGTTTTTGGGAGGCCCGGAAGATTTTGGGCCAAGGCTGAGGCGACCAGGTCGCGATGGGCCATGCAATGGAGTATCTGAGGTTGGCCGGCCTTGATCCTCCTCCAGAGCTTGAAGACGCTGAGCATGTCGATCTCATTGCAAAAGGAGCAAGAACGGAAGGGGACTTTTTGCGCTCGGCAAGCCTGGGCAAGCCAAGAGTCAGGTCGGCTGACTACAAATAAGAGCAGATTCCTTTGGTGCAGCTCCTGGGCCAGGTGTAGGGTGTGGATTTCCGCTCCGCCCGAGCCTTTGTTCTCGTTGAGCAATAGGACCCTTAGGGATGTCATCTGGGAGCGACCTCCTCAAAAAGTTGGGCCAAGCCTTGGCACTGAACCCTGGCATCGTATCGAGAAATTTCGAGTTGCTGATCCTCGGTGATGCTGTGGACCGGATCTTGAAAAAGCTGCTCCAGCACCTCGGCGGTCTGATCCGGAGTGCTGTAGGAACAGATGTGGCCCAGGCCGGTAGCCCGAAGGATGTCTGATAGAGGGGAGGGATCCGGGCCGAGCATCAGGATTGGACGTCGGGCACCGATGTATTCGAAAACCTTACCGGTAAAAAGCCAGGCTGCAGTCTTGACCTGCTCGATCATCAGCAGATTCACTGAAGCGCTCTGCATCAACCGCCTGATTTCTCGGTGGCTGATGAAGCCCAGGCACTCTATGATTTGATGATGAGGCCAAGCGGCGATCTCAGAGGCGATCTTGGAATCGATTCTTCCCGCCAACTTCACCTGGACTTGCCGAATTCGCTCGGGAGACATGTGGAACCAGCGTTCGAGAGCCTCCAAGAGTGGAGAAAGGGGTCGTTTGTCGTAGAGTCCTCCAGCGTGGAGAAGGGTGAATTTGGACACTTCCTCAAGTTCTGAGGTTTCCTCGGAGGCTCCACGGAAGTGGGCCGGGTCGAAGCCGTTCGGAATGTAGAACACCCGGTTTTCAGGCAAGCTCCGGGGTCTGCGAGCCTTGAGTTGTTCGACTATATGGGGGGTGACCGAAATCACGGCATCGGCACTCTTGAGCACCTCTTGCTCCAGGTCTTGCTCTTCCTTAAGACGCTTAACCTTTCGAAAATCTTCATTGGAGGTGGTCCAATCGTCGCGAAAATCGAGCACTAAGGGCAAACCGGTCTTTTTCTTGAGTTGCATGCCCGCGACCAGTGTGGACCAGGGCTGCGCTGTGGCCCAGATGAGCTCAACCTGGTGGTGTTCTATCAAGGACAGACTTCTTCGAACGGCCGGCTTGATCCAGAGGGCTCGATCGTCTGGGAAAAGTAAGCGATCGAACAGCTTAAAGAGGTTCCTGACCACCTTTTCCTTCGGGTTGTCCCAGCTATCGGAAAACTGGTCGGGTTCCAGGCACGAGATCCGTTCGACCAGCACCTCGTCTGGGATCTCGGCAACTAGGTCTGGGTCTGAAGGCTCGTGGCCCACCTTTTTTGCGCAGACCACTACCGGTCGCCATCCGAATTCCGAGAGGTAGCGTGAAAACCTCAGGACCCTTTGAACCGCAACTCCACCAGTGGGAGGATAGTGATAGGCCAATAGTAGGGCGGTGCGCATAACGGCTTCCCCCTACGTCAAAGGCCTAGAGGTTCCTGTTCTTGGCCAGGCTGGGAAATCGTCATGCGGCCTCGAACAGATCCCAAGAGCGGACCATCAGAAGAGTTCAGGGATGTCGAGTCCCGGTTTACGGGTGATCCAGAGTTGCTTGAAGATATCACCCTTGAGGTACTGAATGGGGATCCGATCGAGCAATTCCAAGCCAAAGGTCTCCAGCCGCTCCTCGATTTCGTCATTGGCGTAACAGCGCTGGAAGAGAGTTTCGTCGAACCGCTCGTAGAGATTGCCTTCAACTTTCAAAAAGCCGACAATATTGGTCTCCAGGGTCCGGTCTTCGGCGATCAGATGGTAGGCACCCGAGCGGTTCTCATTTTCCACAAACACCGTTCGACCGTCCAAATGACGGATGCCTTCCCAGCAGTTCATGTCGAAAAGGAAAAGTCCCTGTGGCCTGAGAGCGGCGGCGACCTGTTGGAAAGCTAGATCCAACTCGTCGTCTTCAAAGAGGTGATCCAGGCTGTCGTGGGTGGAGATGATGCACGGGGTCTTCTGCTGAAGCTGAAAGGTCCTCATGTCGGCCCTAAGAAAGCGGATGGAGAGATTCTCCTTCTCAGCACGACGGCGAGCGTGGTTGAGCATCTGGCTGGAGAGGTCCAGGCCTATCATTTGGTAGCCATGCTTGGCCAGTTCCACGGTGATGACCCCGGTGCCACAGGCGACATCGACAATCTCAGCTCCCACGGGAAGGCGATACTTCTCCAAGTTCTCCAGGAGATGAGTGGTCATGGTCAGGCAGAATTCTTCTGACCCAAAACCGTCGTAAATCTCGGCAAAACGGTCATAGGTGTTTACGCTGACGACATCTCCATCGTCGGCTTCACGTTCCAATAGCTGGGATTCGCGAGCTATCGTCGAAGATTTTCCTTGGGGGTTGACGCTCAAAGGGTCGTCTCTACGTCGCTTTCCATAGACCTAGTTCAGCTTTCGGAAGTTTACCCGAAAACCGGTCGGAATCCTCTCCCGCCACGATACCCGGGAGAACTGCACTCTGACTCTTTAGCGTCGGACTGGGTACGGCATCGGTCGTGGGGCTGGTGCCATTCCGGGGCCCCAGAAGCCGTTTGGACTGCGATATCCGGGCCCTCGACCGGCTTCCCACAGATACGGCGAGGAGTAACCTGCCCCAATTCCTAAGTTGTCTCTTGTCTCAAACTGCAATCTGGTCAAATCATTAGCCTGAAGCGGCTTGAGCGGAAGGGCGTAAGAACTCATTTCGATGGCGTTGCTATCGAGAGTTTGAGGCAAAAGGTGCGAATAGGGGTCGATCGACGGGGAGTTCAGAGAATGAGCGGCATCGAGACTCTGACCGATGTTAACGCACTCGGTCCCCATATTGGCAGGGAGAGCGAGGGCTGCTGAGGTTAGCCCGATAGTTAGAGCGAGGCTCAAGTTTGCGAATAGCTTCATAGTGTAACTCCTTTAGCCTGAGTGATTTGGATGCATCTTCCCTACGATCCTTCTGTTTTGGAAGGAAAGCCTGACTTGGCCATTAACAGCGAGGTATTGAACTAGGAGGATGAACCATCGATGAGAAGATTTTTTGCGGTACTTTCTGTTTTTATTCTGTTCGGATTGGCGGGATGTGCTCAGGAAAAAGTGCAGGTTGAGAGCTATCTCAGCGAATTACACCAAGCTGAAGAGCGCATGAAGCAAAACACTGAGGCTATGCAGCAGTCTATGGCCGAGATTCAGCCCGGAGCCGACGGAAGCTTCGATGCCGAGGAAGCCAAGAGTCACATTGAACGCTTCGAGGCTCAAATGAAAGAAGAGAAGGCCAAAGTGGAGGCCCTGTCGGTACCTCAGAAGGCCCAGGAACTTCATCAGGCCTTCGTGGCTCAATACGATGTCGCTCTCGAGGTGTTAGAGAAGATGCCCGTGATGTTGGACCTAGCGCAAGACATGTCAGAGAGCGCTAAGAAACTAGAAACAGCCCCTGAAGAGGCCCTGGCCGAGATGAAGGGGATCGAAGAAAAGCTGATGGAGTCCCAAGGTGAACTTCAGGAGTTGGCAGAGAAGGGCCAGAAATATGAGGACGAAGTCAAGGCTGAAAAGGCCAAGCTTCGTGAGGAATTCGGTCTAGAAGAACCCACTTCGAAAACCGACAGTGCGGATACTGAGGATTCGGCTCATGGCCAGCCCGAGCATGGTGAGGGAGAAACCGTCGAGGGAGATCAGACCGAAGAGGCTGGGCAAACCGAAGCAGAATGAGGCTCGTTGAGTCTCAGAGATCGACGGCGTGTTCCAGGAGTGCTTTCTCCTTACAGTGCTCTAGAGCGGCCATATGAGTCGATTGGGCTACCACCTTCGGGGCGTGGCCTGCCAACCAGGCTTCGTGCCATCGCGGGGCGCATAGACACCATCGATCACCGGCTTTAAGACCGGGGAAACGATACTCCGGCCGAGGGGTGGAGAGATCGTTGCCCCGGTCTCTTGAAAAGTCCAGAAACTCATCGGTCATGATGGCGCATACGACATGAACTCCAAAGTCTCCAGGTCCGGTTTTGCAGCAGCCATCCCGATAGAACCCGGTGAGCGGGTCTGTGGAACAGGCTTGGAGATCTTGGCCTAGGATGTTTTTCATGGAGATTCCCCTACACTGTCGGTTGGAGGTCAGCTAGAGCAGCAGCCACCAAGCCGGCGTTTTGATAACGGTTTTCTGGATTCTTTTCGAGGAGTTTGAGCACAATTTTTTCAAGGTCTGGGGGTACAGGGAGCTTGCTCGAGGGCGGAACCACAGGAGCTTTCCGGTGCAGCATGAGGACGGCTCGAGGACTTTCTGCATGAAATGGGGGCTTGCCGGTGAGCATTTCATAGAGGACGCAACCCAGAGAGTACAGGTCGGAACGAGGATCGTTGTCGGTTCGCGAAGTTCGCTCGGGGGCCAGATACTGTGGAGTTCCAAAGTTGATATTCGATCCTCCCCCGGCAGTCTTGTCTCCCCTCTTGAACACGGTGGCGATGCCGAAATCCATAACCTTCACCTGGCGGCCAGTGGTGATGAAGATGTTCTTCGGGGATATATCGCGGTGAATGATTCCCCGATGATGGGCCCAGCTTAGAGCATCGGCCACCACTCGAGCGATCTGAGCCGCTTCATTCGGGGGGAGACATCCCTCGCGTTCCAATCTCTGGCTGAGGTCCTCCCCCTCGAGGACCTCCATGACGAAAAAGGGGATGCCTTTGCGACCTTTTTGTTCCAGGGTCCCAGTCCCATGCACTTTCACAATGGAAGGGTGAACCAAGTCCACTCCGACTTCCGCTTCAGCCTCAAAAACTTTCTTGAAGTTGGGAACCCGTAAAGTCTCTAGATGAGGGACTTTGATCGCTACCGTTTCTCCACTGGGAGATTTCGCCCGGTAGACGGTGGCGTTTCCCCCAATGCCTATGGTTTCCAGCACTCTGTAGTCTCCGAGCATGCGGTTCGAGGGGAGAGGGGCCGGAGTGGTTCCCACGGAAGCCTTGGGCATTTTTCGAGCAAAGAAGCGAATGTAGATGATGATCACGCCGGTGGCGATGACAATCTTGTATAGGATTGTAGGGTCGCCTTCAAGCAAGCGAGGGCTCGCTAGGTAAAGATTTAAGAGTCACATTCAAGGCGTTGGCAAAAGTTATGGTGTCTCCTTCTGTTAAGGGAGCGCTCAAGCCTGCGCTGAGCTCGAGGTCTCCCAAATAGGCGGGATTGGAAAAATCCTTGTGCTGATACGTCACCCCATCAGGGCCGAGAGTCAATGAGCCTAACACCGGCGGTACACCCTCCGAGGCGAGGCGGATCTCGCAATGGGGAGCCGTTCCCAATGTCAAAGTGCTCTTGTTGAGGGGAAAGTTGCCTTCTGTTGTTTCAACTTGAAAGCCATGAACCTGGTTTTTCAGGCCGGGATCGCGCCAGAGAAGTTGAAGGTCGCCCAGGGTCATGACGCTTTCCTTGGGAACTTTGGCCTTCTCGCCCTCGGCCAATTGTCGACCATCCACCATAACCGGTCTATCGTCAGAACTCAAATGAAGCCGAAGGCTGCATTCTCCGTCATGAAAAGTGATGCTCACTTGGGGGAGGTTTTCTGTGGGGAAGGGTCTCTCAAAGAGCCAGGTTGCCATCCCTAGATTCAGTCCAAAGTGACCCTTGCTTGGAAGCAGCAGTTCGGTCCCGATCCAAGGACCGTTTTGGAAGACCAGGCGGGGAAAATCTGCGAGTTCTTTGAGAGTAATTTCCACCGGGGCTTTAGTCTGGTCGAGCCAGAGGGCAAAATCCTGGTGGAGGACGGCCTCAGAAAGCTGCAAATTTTCGTGTTTTCCCGAGGCCATGGGAATCTTAAGGGTCACTTTAGATTTCTGAGCTAGGATGAAGGTGCAAGGCGGTCCTTCTGGTTGGCTTACATTCCAGGTTTTTCCATCTACCGGGAATTTTGCCAAGACTGTCGAGCTCTGCTGGGCATGGAGTGCTATGGAGTTGCCGCTCGGTGTCAGGGATTCTCGATCCCCGAAACGGATGAGCAGGTCGTCGCCGTGGACTGGAACAGGGTGTCGAGCGCCGTTGAGGAGACGAAGCACTTGGACGGTAGCGGCCTCTTTGCTCATGGGGATCTTTGGGGCAACGGGGGCACTAGGATCGAGTTCGAGCAGCAGGACGAGCCGCCCCAATTCGATTCGGTCGCCTACCGACACCCTCATGGGGTCGTAGACTGATACCCCGTTGACCAAGCTAGGATTCGTTTGGGATCGGTGATGGAGCTCGAAGCACTCGTAGTCCGTGTTCCAATGGAGGATAGCGTGGAGGCGAGAGACCGTGGGCTCCAGGAAGGTCAGGTGGCCTGGGTTGCTGTTGATGTCTGGGACGGCTCTCCCCAAGGCGATGGTGGACCGCACCAAGCGGTCGGTTTCTCGATCGCTCTTGCCCTCCAAGACTCTGAGCCTCAAGCCTGTCTCCAAGGATGCAGAGTCGCTCACTTGGCAAAGTCTCCGAGGTGTTCTCCCAAAGCCAGTTTTTGACGTTGCCTGGCTGCCAAATACAACGGGTGCCAGAGTGGAGCCAAGGGAGGATTGTAGCTAAAGTCTTGTTCGAGGAAATCGTCGATGGTCATATTCTGTGCGATTCCGATACTCACTATGTCGCTCAAACTGCTGGCTTGGGGGGCCAAGAAGTGCCCTCCGGTAATGCGCCCGCTTCGCTCTTCATAGAAGAGGACTCCTTCTCCAGATCTGCGGTTCGAAAACTCATGCTGGTCTTTTCCCCACTGAAACCCCAAGGCCTGGCTCTCTCTCCAATCTTGGGGTACGCCCACCATACCGAGTTGGAGATCAAAGATTCTCAGAGCTAGGGTTCCGTGCACGGAACCGAGACGGCTGGACCCTCCGGCGGCGTTTTCGCCACACACTCGTCCCAGGCGTGCCGCAGCGGTAGCCAGGGGCACCCAGCGTCGATTTCCCCCCAAGGGAGAAGGCAACTCGACCCCGTCCCCGGCAGCGTAAACGTCCGGCAAGCTGGTTTCGCCCCTCAGAGATACGGGAATCCCCCCATAGTCTCCCGAGCGCGCCCCGGCTGAAACCATAAGGTCCACGTTCGGCTCGATTCCGAGAGCCAAGGCTATCGCATCGAATCCTTCGTGCTGTTGGGAGCCGTCGGGCGTTTTCCAGGTCAAGGTGTGAGTTCGACTGGCCGGCTCCAAGAGCTCGACCCGAGTTTGCAGGCGGACAGTGATTCCCCGTTCCGAGATATAAGAGATCAGGCGCCGGGAGCAGCTGGAGTGCAACTTGGCCAGAGTCGAGCCAGCGTGAAACAGAGTGACGCTAAGGTTGCGCCGCTGGAGAGCTTCAGCAAACTCTAGGCCCACGTAGCCTCCGCCGACCACAGCCACCTTCTTGGCTTTCACAGCCGCCATGGTGGCTTCAATGTGGGCCACGTCGGCCAGGGTTCTGAGACTCCAAATTCGAGGATGCGGTTGCAGACCGACCGTGGGGAGGCTCCTCGGTCGACTCCCCACGGTGACGATGAGCTTATCGTAGGCATGCTGCCCGGCCTCGGTGTGGACCACTTTACCGCGAGGGTCGATAGCTTGGGCCGAAGTATTGAGATGAAGGTGGATTTGGCGCGAACTGAGTTCTTCTCTTGAAATTCCCACCAGCATCGACGGGGGGGACAATTCTCGACTCAAGAGATAGGGCAGGGAGCAGGTTCCTCTGGCATATTCCGAACTCGATTCCAAAATGGTGATCGCTGATTTGGGGCTGGTCCTGCGTGCCCGGGTTGCCGCTGCCATACCGGCTGCCCCGGCTCCGATCACTAGAATCCTTCGCACCAGAGGGCAGTTCTCTGTCCAAGGTGCTCGGCCTGCTAGTCTCTCCTGGAGCCGCTGAAGAGTTGGCCTAGTACGTCGCTGAAGCGTCGAAAAATCGACCTTTGCTTCACCGGTTTTGACCAAGTCATTGGTGAAGCCGTCTCGGGTTCGGCTTTCAACTCTAGGGCCACGGACCAGCCACCATGGCTCGAGGAGAGCGAAGTTGGACAACTGTCGTCGAAAGCAGGCGAATTTTCCTGATACGCAGACGGAGAACTCGGCTCTATCCGAGTTTCGTCGAGGTAAGGGACAATGATCGGAAGCTGCAAAGATGAGACGTCGACAAGTTGACGACGGTTTGTTCGCAACCAAACTTCAGCATCTTCTCGGAATTCGCAAGCGACATCGAGGAACCGACTATAGACCACCGGGCCTACTTGGCACGAGGCTTCGGCCAGCCCGAGTAGCACCTGGTCTCGAGCGCGGTCTTGGCACAGTCCGAAGCGCTGAGAAAGACTTTCTATCCCACCCAGCAGCATCCGTCCGGTCTCGATAATGTTCCCGTGGTTGCGGGCGCTCGCTAGGGCTGAGGCCTTGGCGATTTCAAGAAATCGGTCTACCGCCGTGTCGGGTGTCTTCTGCAATCCGTCAAGGATGGCTGCAGCTGTCTTGAGGATATGTTCGGCGTCGAGGCCGTGCTGTTGCAAACAGCGGTCGAAGGCAACGCTCGCAGCATCCTCAAAGCTTTCCGCTGAGGCTCTGGTGGCCTTGGTGTGGGTGCCGGTGTGCGTCTTCACGAAGATCTCCCCATGGTGTTTGTTGAATTCTGCTCAATAACCACTGAGTTTCCTTCTGCTGAAGGGAATCAAGAATGGGGGAGATCAGCTTGCGCAGACCAGGATCCATGGTTGCTTCGGCGAACCTCCCAGCACCGAATATGTGGTCAGCGCTGCGCAATATTTTTCGACGTGTCTTTGGTGGCTCGAGTTCGCCAGGACAAACTTTTCAATTTCCCAAGAACATTGATAAGCTCCGCGAGGAATACCAATTTCGGGAAGAGTTGGAGCCCACTGAGGGTGGGGTGGCCGCTCGCGATGCCTACCAACTCGCTGCTGAGTTGATAGAGGATTTCGATGCCACGGCCCGTTTAGCGAGGATCGAGTCTCTAGGTGATTTGAGTTTAGACGGGCGTGCTCAGGGCTGGTTTTTTCAGTTCCATCTTCCCGAGCGATGGGGAGAGGCCAGCTTTGACTTCTCGGTCAAGCCAGGTGAGGAATCCCTGACGCTTCTCCTCAAGCCATTCGTCAAACAGGGGAGCGCGATGGCTAAACTCATGGAAGACGGTCAGGCCGGATTTGTCGAACAGCAGTGGAAGGTGGAGCTTGAACGCTGTCCGTCGCTCCCCAAGACCTTTAGGGATTCCGTTGAAGTTTTCTCCAGATGGCAGGCGGCCGGACACAAGCTGGATCAGCTCCCTCCCGGAGTGGTGCTGCGAGCTCTGACCCCACCTTTGGGAGTGGCCAAGTGGGAGTTGGCAGCCTCTTCTAAGGAAAAAAAGAGTCTTTACTCTCTTCCTATAGAATAGTCTTAATATGACCAATCGAGCTCTGGATCTTTACGAACGCAGTCGTCCGTTGGACTCTCTAGAGAGTTTTATCTTCAGAACTGCCAGGAGGCTCAGTGAAGGGCACAGTTATCTCTTGAACTTCCAGTCCGTGGAGAGTTCCGAGACGGCTTTGGAGTTTCTTTACGAGATCAAGCGAGACCGAAGGCTGGGGCCAGAAGAGATAGGCGGCTTGGGAACTTTTGCCATCGCTGGGGCTTTGGCGGTGCGCGCCATTCTTACCAGAAAATCGAGTCACCTGATCGGTGCGCTTCAAGCCACTTCGGTGGCCCTAGCCTTCGGCGGTCGAGGGATGGGGAGATTGTTGGAACGGGTGAAGCACCCCAACACCGAACAGGTCGTCAAGATGGGGCTTCAGGGGAGTCAGCTGTACTTCAAAGTTGGGGGTGAAGAGGTTTGGGTGGAATTGGCACCCGTGGTCGGACTGACGGTGAGGACCTTCCGATTCCATTGGGAGGTGCCCAATTCGACCTTGCATTATGCCCAAATAGAAATGCAAGACGGCCGAATTCTGACCCTGCTGGAGACCACCGACAGTGTGCGGGTTCGCAAGCTTGTGCATCAGCTTTCCAGGCCGGTTCCGGTTGAATTGAGTTTTCAAAACATCGATCTTTATCGTGAGCAAGAAAAGATTAGCTGGGAGTTTGGGCCCCGTCTGGTTGAACCCGCTTTGAACTGAATTTCCCTCTCCTCTTGCACTAGGC
>JBJHCR010000100.1:0-18733 GCA_050486105.1 Vulcanimicrobiota bacterium | reverse complement strand
TCCTCGAAAACAGGGGTCTTGGCCAATCACGAAAAGGTCGAATTCCGAGTCTTAGGGGCAGCACCTTGGCGCGGAGATACCTCGGTGGCCCTCTGTCTGGTCACGGAGCTTTTTCCCGAGCTTTGCCAGAACTTCTCCGCTTTACCTGAGCCGGACAAGCGGCCTTTGGGGTTAAAGAGGGAGACGCTTTTTGGAGAGTACACACCCGAGCGCTCTGGTCACCTATGGCTGGACGTGGACGTAGGCCTCGAAAACTCGGAGCTCAGAATGAGGTGGCGTATGCCCACCCGTTGGCAAACGGTGGACCGTCCGAACATAGAAAGCGTCACCAAGAGAGCCGGAGCACTCTATCTGCGGGGAGCATCACTGGATCTGCTGATCGATCGGGTCTTTTTCTCGGGTGACCCTACGGTCGATCCCCATGGAAGCCCTCTGACTCGGGAGGCAGACGGGAGCTACAGAGCTCCCCTGGCCAAAGGTAGAGTCGACAGTTTCTGGGTCAGCCTCAGTGACCTCAGGGGTTCTGACCAAAGATTTCAAGTGGTGCGTCTCAAACAAGCTAACGAAAAGTAGGGGAGCCATATTGAGTTTTTGTGTCGCGAATCCTACCGAGGGACAGATGGACTTACCCTCGGTTCGTCGAAGGCCAAAGCATGAGAATGAAGACTTGGCTCTTCCTTATTTTCGGTTTGCTTCCGATCCTTGGCTGCCTTAAAGAAGACTTCGAAAATCTAGCTTCTGACAGCAACCAAGTTGTCTTGCCAAACCATCTGAGAATCCTGGTCGCCGAAGATTTGAACGACGTCATTGGGGCTCGGGAACTCTCAGAGGAGAGCCGTGAAATCTTAGTTGACCAGCAGTGCCTCATCCTGCCGACTCAGGAAACTGCGATCTACGACCTTTACGGGGGTGACGAATTTCCATTCGTCACCAGTGACAGCCTAGTTCACGCCTATCACGTCCTCACTCAACAAGCCCTGAATGTGCACCGTACGGAAGTCCTCGAACCCCTATTTGACGAACTACTTAAGGATCTCCAGGCCGACCACGAACTTCTCACCGAGCTGACCAATGGTGCGGAGTTAGCCCGATTGACTCTCAATCTAGAGAACTCCGAAGAGAGGGCGGCAGCCATTCAGATTTCCTTAGCCGCCTTGGCCACACCCAATTGGGAGCAGCTCAAGAGAGCAAGCCTTCTGGCTAAAAGGCGTTATGGATTCAATCAGAACTGGAGTGCCTGGGACCTTGTAGAGACCATCACCGATGCCCTGCCTCCGGGGACCCCCCTAACCTTAGATGCAGCCCTCAGGGTGGAGCTTCCTAACCTAGGACGCACGGCAACCTTCAACCTCCTGCCAGGCTCCAATAGCCTACTGGCGACCGCTATTCGTCAAATCGAAGGAACCGATCAGGAGTTGCTCTCGGGGATAGATCTGCTCTATCTTTTGGGCGACAACAGTGCGCGCCTCTCTCGAAACCGACAAGAGTTTCTGAAACATTTGGAAACCCATCGCTGGCCTGAGGCCGAGCCAGAACAAAACGTGACCTTGGAGCGGTTGGAGATCGACATGCTTGGCTCTCTATCGAGGGGTCGAGGTCGAGGCTACCCCAGTTTTTCCAACAGTGACCTTTGGCGGCGCAAGACTCGCAACAGTCAGCGATCGGGATGGATCGAGGGGGAATTTGGCCTGAAACTCCAAGCCAGAAGCCTGCAGCGGCCTTCCCCCTCAGTCGGGAATTCCGACCTCGGAGACCAAGATTTCGTCGGCTACGTGGAGCCCTCGCCAGAATTCTTCGCACGACTCGCACATCTATGCGCCGAGACCCGAAACGCCTTTCGACAGGCTGGCCTTTTCTCCACCCTTAGGGATCTCGAATCGGCTCACCGCAGTGAGGTGCGTCTAGGGTACCGCAACCACCAACAGCAAGAACATCACGAGAGAATGAGCCTTCGAGAATACGAGAGGCGCTACGACCTTCAAGAAGCCTTGCCGAGTGAACACGATTTTCTGAGGTTAGAGCGTTTGGCCTTGCACCTTGAACAGATCTCTTCCAAACAGCTTGGAAATAGCTCTCTGAACGAAGAGGAGCGCTCCACTTTGCGTACCTTCCACCAAGACCTCCGAGAGCTCTGCCTTAACCGGACTAAGGACCGCAGTCCCGAAAGCCCTCTCCTGGTTCTGGGGAACCTTGGCGAGGACGAGTTTCGGGGTTATCAGCGCCAAGCGGGCACAGCCGCTCCGCTCAAACTCTTGGTCCTTGTTCCCTATCGCGGGAAACTCTATTGGACCGCCGGAGGAGTCTTGTCTTATTGCGAATTTCAACGTTCGCTTGGAAATGAGTTTCTTCCAGCCGAGTGGGCGGCCTTGCAAAACCCCCCAGCCTCCGACGCAGTGCCGATCCCCGAAATCCTCAGGGGAATGCCAAGGCCTTAACTATATCCGTGGGCCAGAAGCCACTCTCCATCCCGAGCGACTCCGGCGCTGTCCCCGAGTTCCCGATAGATATCTCTGCGCTCTCGATGCAGAGCCGCTTGAAGCTCGAGCGGCCGGCCCTTGCGCTTACGCAAAGCCAGGCTTAAGCTATCCCGAGCTGCTCCCCAAAGTTCTAATCGAGTCAGAGCCTGAGCGCGGTAGAGGAGCAGGGTCGTTCCTTCCACCGTCTCGTTGTCGGCCCAAGCCGTCTTCGCTAGTAAAGTCTTCAAATACTCCGGCTGATCTCCATGCAACTCCAGGAGCAACTCACTATAGGAGACAGCCACCAGCGGATCCTCCGGTAAGGCTTCAAAAAGCTGTTCTGCGGAGGAGAGAGCGTCTTCGTACTTCCCTTGCAATTGGAAGGCCTCAACTAGAGCCAAGAGAGCGCCAATGCGATTCGGTGGAACGTGGGCCCACAACTCTTCGGTGATGCGCAAGGAAACGAGGATCGACAATTGGTACTTTTGCAGAAAGGAACCCAGCTCTTGGGTGCTGTGCAGGGCCCGCGCCAAAAGCCGCTCCGCTTGCTCCGGGCGGCCCGCTTTGAGTTCGAGAAACCCTGCAAGAAGCGCAGAATCAGCCATTTGTGTGCTCTCATGAAAGGCTGCGAGGGCCCGATCTTCTCGACCCTGAGTCAACTCGCGGCAGCCATCAACAAACTTCTGCTCGCCTGTCGAGACCGTGAGCTTCTGAAAAAAACTGAGGTCCAGTCCCGAGCTCTCACCTATCTGAACTCCGCTTATTTCGCCCGCAGCCAAAGGTTCTGCCGAAATCTTTGAGGACTTTCCTTTGCCGGGTCCCCCTCCCGAGCTCAGAGCCCGAGCCGAAACCTGCTTAGTGTAAAAGATCCCGGAACCGGGAATTCCAGCCGTGGCGCGCACCCCTTTGGGGCCCAGCGTAAGCTTTGCCCCTTTAGGACCAAGCGAGACGGAAGCGCCCGTCTTGCTGAGGTTCAAGGTCACTCCTGGGGCAATCTTTTTGCGCTTCCAAAACCGAAAACTCACGCCGACTCCAGACCACGAGACTGAGCCTGGAGTGACTGCAGAGCCTCGAGAAGCTGCTTGGAGAGTCCATCCTGTTGCTGAAGTTGATGCCGATGGCCGTCGGATTCCGCAGCGAACTGCGTCACCAATCTTTCACTCCGACGATCGACTCGATGATGGAGATCCTCCAAATAGCCGACCAACACCCCGAGCTCTCCATCGTCGAGCCAGACGCCGTGAGTCAAACATTCATCGAGTTCAACTTCGCAGGACGCCGTGTATCGATAACGGATCATGGAGCACCCGCACTCGGGACAATTCAAGCGAGCCTCAAGCTCGATCTCCTGGATCCGATCGGCCACCAGGGTTCTCTGCAGCTCTGACTTCGACAACTCTTGCAAGGAGAGGTCGGTGACCGCAGCCAGAGCTTCGTCCGGGTACCATCCTCCCTCACAGTTATCACAGAACCAAACCTGATGGCCTGAAAGAGATAGCGGAGACAGGGGGCATTGACAGCGAGGACAGGTCATATACACGGAGGATTCCAGACCAGCCGATACTTTTTCCTGCAAAGGTGCTTGCCCGCAACTGCGGCATTTTGGCTGTAGGTAGCACCAGCATCGCGGGCGAAAGACCTCGGTGCGCGAAACTCGCCGAGGTCAGAAAACCGGAAAGTGACGGCACTCGAGACGCCTCTGCCGTCCGCGAACGGCAGAGGAAACTCGCGGAAGCCTCACTTCAGCAGAAATTGGTCTAATTCGAATAGAGGCAACTGACCTTCGAGAACTTCAGGAACGGAGGGGGCCGGGAAGTCGTCAAGGTCAAAAAGGGACGGTTGAGACCAGGGGATCACCGGCTCCGCTTTTCCAGATGGGTCAGGCATCTTGGACGAGTGATGCTCGACAATTTTCCATTCTCCTTCGGTCTTCCGATAGACGTAGGTGTAGCGAGCTTGAACCGAATCTCCAGAGTTCAGGTCAAAAGTGTAGATCCCCGAGTTCACCGCAACATCTCCGAAAAGTCTAACGTTGTGCTCGTCTATGGTTCCCTTGGGCTCTAGCTGCAAAAAGTGGTCAAAATAGTCCTTGATCTCCTCATGGTTGTGCCGAACTTTCCCGGATACGGTAGGCAGCAGTATGGCGTCCTGGGCATAGAGATCCGTTACTGTTTGAGAGTCTAGGGTCTGCAAGGCATCGTTCCAGTTATCAAAAAGTGAGAGAATCTCTCGCTCTTGCTCCTCGCTGACCTTGCCACCCTCACTGAGCTGAATCAAGGCCAATCCGGTTGGCCCTGTCTGACTAGCTGCAGCCGATATGCCTTGCTGTTCTAAGCTCTCCAGCAAATTCGAAGAGAGCACTGCAGTCTTACTCTCGGTGGCTTCGAGACCGATGAGTTCGGCGCTTGATAGAAGTCTCAGCTCATGCTGATGAGGCCCTTCTTGAGTCAAACGAAGGCTGTCTGTGGGGTTCGTTGGAGACTCGACATCGGGTACTTTCCGGTGGTCCGGCGAGCCTAGGGAAGCGGGGCGGAAGGAAGGCGTAGGTGAGTGTGACGCTACAACATTCATGAAAACAACAATCCCTTTTTTATTTGACTCAAGTGTACCGCATGCCCGGTCCATCAATGTTTCCTTTATATTAACTGATTTCGCCGGCACACTTTTTTCAAATGGTTGGCAAGGAGACTAGCAGAGAAGTCCTAATGACTCCAGATGAAAACCGTATCCAATTGGCGCATGAAATTAGCCTTGGCCTTGGTGTACTTCGTATTCGCCATCCTCTTGAACAGTGTCGGCCCAGTGATCATGCAAGTCATCGAGTCCTTTAAGGTCAGCCACTCGGCAGCAAGCATTCTGGAGGCCTTCAAGGACTTGTCCATCGCCATTGCCTCTTTCCTAATCGCTCCTTTTCTGCCCCGCCTAGGGTACAAGAACTCTCTATTGGGAAGTCTCTTTTTCGCCGGCGGAGCCTGCTGCATGATGCCACTCATGCCGGGATTTCTGGCCACTAAATTGTTTTTTCTGTGTGTGGGATTTGCCTTTGCCTTCGCCAAAGTCTCAATCTATTCTTCGGTGGCCCTAGTGACCGACGGAAGCCGACAGCACGCAGCGTTTATGAACACGGTGGAAGGCCTGTATATGGTGGGGGTCCTTGCCGGCTATGGGATCTTCGGTTACTTCTTTGGAGCGAGCGAGCCTGGGACCACCGAATGGATCCGAGTTTACTGGCTGCTGGCTTCCATGTGCCTACTGGTCTTCGTGATGGTTCTGTTTACCCCGTTCCGAGAAGGAGAGCAAGGCCCGACGGGTTCTCTGGCCAGTGATTTCTCGAAGATGGTCCAACTCATGGCTATGCCGCTGGTCTACATTTTTGTCATCTGTGCTTTTTTGTACGTGTTGATCGAGCAGGGTCTGGGCACCTGGTTGCCCACATTCAACAAAGAAGTTCTGGGTGTTCCCAACGCCATGAGCGTGCAGGTCACCGGAATCTTCGCCGCGACATTGGCCATCGGCCGCCTTTCCGCCGGCGCCCTGATTCATCGCTTTGGTTGGTACGCTCTACTCAATGCCTCCCTCTTCTGTATGGCAGCCTTAGTATTAGGAACTTTGCCTTTCACCTATGGGTATGAGGCCAACCCAGAGATGACCTGGGGGACCGCTCCGATAGCGGCCTATGTCTTCCCCTTCGTGGGGCTCTTCATGGCACCGATCTATCCGGCATTGAGTTCGGTGATGCTGTCCTCGCTTCCCAAGCGGCAGCATTCTTCGATGACCGGACTCATCGTGATCTTTTCAGCCCTCGGTGGCTCGGCCGGTTCCATGATCACCGGTTACGTCTTTGGGCACTTTTCCGGTCAGACTGCCTTCTACTTCTCCCTGGTTCCCATAGTAGTGATCACCATCACTTTGAGACTCTTTCGAAGAGAAACGAACAAGGCCATTGAGGCAAAAGAGGCGGCTCGAAAACTGGAGGCCGACCCTCAAGAGCCCTAGACACTCGTACCGCACTTCTTTCGGGATATGGCTTGCGAGGTACGATTGGCGGGCTAGGAGTTAAAGAGCGTCCGAGTGAGCGCTTACCCAGCCGAAGGAAAGGGGGCAAGGCCAAATAAGCGAGGCGCGACAACCTCGGGTACCAATCAACGAGTGCCGGACCTCGGAAGGCTGAGTGACAGCAGGCCCTGAGCTACAGTCGCTTGATACTGTTGGTGATCTTCGCCATGGTGTCAAGGTACTTTTTTGAACTCCCTTTTTCGACCGCAGAAAGAAAAAAGAGCGCACCTTCGTCCGAGACCTCGAAGTATCCAACCTTATACTGAACAGGGAGTCCCTCCATGATGGCTTCTCCCCCGCTCTCTACCGTTCGGATCCCGTTCACTTGACGCTCCAACCATGGCTCGTTTGGCTTGAGGTTCTTGAGGAATTCCTTCATCAGATCGGTGAGATCTTCTTCAAGCGTAGAGTCGTCTTCAGGTTCAATAGCCAGGATGAGCACTGACGCGCTCTCTTCAGGACAGGTGAAGACCACCGTTCCCTCCGAACTCTCATCCACGGACCATGTCTCGGGATACCAAATCTTGACTTCTCCCAGCTCAAACCGGTGTTCCTTGGCCATGGCTATGCCTCCCAGAAGCATTGAAACAAGTAGAACGCCAAACAATTTCCGCATAGCAGTATTCCTTAGAAAAATAGAGTTCGATTCCCTCACTCAGGTCCATTGCCGATCCGAGTTCCTTGTCAGGGAGTATCCTGACAAATAATGCGCAATCGAGAGCGAGAGTTCCTCTGTCTAGGAGGCTGTTGACATTCAGCGTTTCAAGCTGCGCGAAGCAGATTTTCTCTCTCTGGAAGTGTTTTTTTGAGCCTAGTACCCGTGAGTACTTAAGCAAAAAGGCGCTTTCGGAGAGGGGAAATAAGCGAGTGCAGCGCCGCGAAGGTTGAATGTCAACAGCCTCCTAGGCTGAGGTGCTAGGTGGCGAGAGCTTCTGCTTCGATCCTCTGCCGACGTTGGTGGTCGAGATGCAATTCTTCCACCACGCTTGCGGGGTCCCAGGAGTCTCCTTTGAGCGTGGCCTGAAGGAGGTGATGACCCTCATCAAAATAGGTTTCCAAAGTCAACTGTCTGATTCCGTGGGCATCAGGTCGGACCTTAATCAATTGAAACTCGTGATCAAATTTCCCTGGAAGGCCGAAGAGAGTGCTCTCTTTTTGGGCTCGAGCCAGCTGCTGGGATTCGTCGCCAAAGATGTCGGTCACAAACCCCTCACCGAGCTTCTCGAGAATATAGGGCTCAATTTTTCCATCAGCCTCCAAGAACTGACCATTCCCAAGACTGACCACCCGGTCTCCGGAACCGACTCGATAAGACTCCAGTCCCATAAGTCTGGCCTCCACTTGGAAGGGGGTTAAGCTTGGCTCTCGCTCTAAGATCTGGAGCGCTCGATGAGCTACCAGAGGAGCGGCAAAGGACGTCCCACTACTCATTCCGGACTGGTCGAAGCCCTCGGCCACCGACCAGGGGAACTCTTCACCAAGTTCCAAAACTTCGATGCCGGAATTCGGCGAATTCAAGGTGGAAGGCTGGCCTTCTCGAGTGGCCGCCCCTACTACGGTTACGTAATCGTTGACCAGCAAGTTCCGAAACGCGCTGGGACTTGCCTGGACACCTGCGGCCTCGAGTTCTCGAGCAAACTCACCGTGGTTACCCGCTGCCAACACGTAAACAACTCCGCGCTCGTAGGCTTTCTTGGCTTGCTTGGTGTAGCTCGAACGAGCCTCTTGACATGCGGGGTTCTGAGTCGCCACACCTTCAGCCTCAAAGAGCAGTTCCTCGGCGATCTTAGCTATGGGTGCGTCCGTTGGCAGAGACAAAGACGCTGCAACCTGGGTCCGAAAAGACTCTGAGTTATGAAGACCTCGATAGACCATTTCTAGGTTCCGGGCTGGGGTTTCACTTTGGGACTGGGAAATCACTTGAACTTCTGGCAACTCTTCGAGAATCAGACGGATACTGGCAGCGGTTTGTTGGTACATGCCCTGCACGTTTTGAGCCACCATCTGACGATAGGCTTTAAGGAAGCCAACTTTACCGCTTCGAAGCACCTCTTGAAGGTCCACCTGAGCTTCCGCGTTCTGGATCCTTTGAATATCGGGATCGGTCAAGTCGCTGTGTTGAAGCAGCACCGCCTCCACCACCTGACCGTGGGGAAAGCCGGCGGGGTCTCCGTCGAAATCGTCGAGAAGAGCCACCTTTGGAGCTCGCTCCTTGGGCTCGGCATAGCCGTTTGCCAGGGGCGTTCCCCGGTGAGGAACGATAGTCATGACCTGTCACCTCTTTTCAGTTCCCTTCGATTCTAAGGCACAGCCGTGAAAGTGCTCTGAAAAATAGGTGGGAAAGCAAAGCCCGGAGAAGGCCTGAGGATGCGCAACGTGCTTTGGCTCTACGCCAGGGGCCCTCAAGAGCAAACCTTACGCTGGCCCCTCGGGCCAGGTCGTTGGTTAGTAGGCCGAATCCAGACTCAGCCTCACCAACTGGTGGTTCCTTGGGATTCCAATCTCTCCCGACAGCACTTCTTGGTCGCCTGCGATGGAGAAAGCGTTGATATTCGTCGCTGTGAGACCGCTTCCAATCCGGTCTTCTGGAAGGGCGAGCCCTGCCAGGCCTTCCGAATCCATCCTGGTGAGCACTTTGTTGCCGGTCAGACACGGTTCCAATGTGTGCTCAAGTCTATGCAGGAAAGCCCGGAGTCGGCTCTGGAGTTTACCCTGGCCCACGGCGCTCGTCAGCGACTTCAAGAAAAACGCGCCAACGAATGCCTTGAGGCGTTGACCCGGCTGCTGCCCTCACTTCGAGCGGCCAGGGAACTCGACGAACTGTGGAGGGCAGCCGTTGACATTCTGGCCGACCTGCTGCCCCAGGCAATAAAAATCTTTCCGTTGCGAGTCACTTCAGATGGGACGTATAGCTACGAACTCCCTGGAGTGGAAGGTCATTACGCGCCGAGCAAACGCCTGCTTAACCTGGCCTTCGACTCCGGACAGACCGCGATCCATCAATGGTCGCTAGACAACGATACCGACATGACGATAGTCAACGGCTTTGAATGGGCCTTGGCCACTCCGATTCAGATCTCGGAAACCGAACGTTACGCGTTGTACGCCTTGGGCTCGGGGGACCACCAATCAAGTGAACAGGAACGAGCCTTAGTCGATTTAGTGGGAGAAGCTTTGGGACATTATTTGAGCGCCCGCAGAGCAGATCGGCTGCGAGCTCAGGTTGGACAATTCTTTTCTCCTACCCTCCGAAGTCTTATTGACGAAAGGGGATTGACCGACCTGATGCAGCCTGCTCGAGCCACCGTCACGGTCTTGTTCTTCGACTTGCGGGGCTTCTCCAAAGCCACCGAGCAAGCTGAAGGTGAAGCCTTGGAAGCAGTGCTCAAGTATCACGCCTTCTTGACAGAGATCATGTCGAAAGCCACCAAGCATATCTTCAACCGAGACGGGATCGTGCTGGACTTTGCGGGGGATGCCATCATGGCCGGATGGGGCGCCCCCCAGGTTCAAGATGACCACGCCGAAAGAGCGGTCTCGGCCGCCGTGGAAATAGTGACCTCGATCCAGAGCATGAAACTCCCCTTCTGGCAGGGAAGCACCTTGCGCTGCGGCTTGGGCTTGGATTGTGGCGAGGTGGTCGCCGGTCAAGTCGGTGGTCGAGAGCAAGTGAAGTACGGCTGGATGGGGAAAGTGGTCAATCAGGCTGCTCGCCTCGAGGGACTAACCAAACCATTGGGGTTGCCGATCCTCATCAGCGGAGCTGTTCGCGAACGACTTGGTCCTAGGACCGACCTTAGGCGTATTGGGCGAGCCCGACCAGCTGGAATGAACGAGATTTTGGAACTTCACGAAGTTGTTCTCGACCGAGAACATGGTGGAAGCGGATTGACCGGCGAAGAGATCTTGGCCTACGAGAGAGCTCAGCGACATTTCGAAGAGGGACAAATGCTAGAGGCCATCAAGGGCCTGCGTCGAGTTCCGGTGGAAGACCCAGTGACCAGATTTCTCACCAGACTAGCTTACCGTTACGAAGAATCTGGAGTTCCTCAACCCTGGAGTGGGGTCATCGAATTCTTGAAGAAGTAACCTTAGTGAGCCTCGACAGAAATAACTTTGTAAAAAACCCGGCTTGAGGTGCCGCTATTACAAGGAACTTCGAGCGCTGAGACCCTAGTTGTACTTGAGCGAGAAGCGACGAAGTAAGAGTGGTGCCTCAGGTCGGTTTTCGTGATGGAATTTCTGTCGTGGCCCACTTAGTCCGACTCGCCAGGCACGGATTCACACACTGTGAGTCCTTCTCCCTCTTGGAACCGGATTCCCATCCTCGACTCGATCTCATTAGGCGTAGGAGTGGCTGTCTGTTCCGACAACGGCACTCTTGTCAAACGAACCAGACCATCGTGCGAGCCGGTCAGAACGTAGTTTCCATCCTTACTGAAGACTCCGTCATGGCACACCTTCTGGTGCCTGATTGGCAGTCCGAACGGACGGCCTGTCTCAGCTTCCCACAGCTGAGCGTTTCCATCTTTGGAGACCGTGAGAATCAACCGATCATCGGAACTGAACTTGCCCACCAACACCGGGCCGTCGTGCCCAATGGGTGAAGAAAGCTGAGACCCATCAAGGGTCGACCACAATCGAACAGTGCCGTCCAGGCAGGTCGTGACCACACGCTGGCCCGTACTGTCGAACTCTCCTCCCAAGACTAGAAGTGGATGGCTCAAGGCCAACATAGATTGGTCGTCCAAGCGCAAGAGCACGGCTAGGCCGTCTTCACCACAAAGTAGGAGAATCTGACCTTGGGGATCAAAAACGGCCCATGTCAGAGGAGCGGGATGCTGATGGCTGGTCACAGTTTCGAGATCTTCGACCCGTCTCACTTCCGCCAACCCTGCTCGGTCGGCGGAAACCAACAGCGTTTCATCAGGACTGAACCGGGCATCAACCAAAGCGGCCTGAGTTTCGACTTGGCGAACTTGATTGCTAGAGGGGGTCCAAACCCGTAGGGTGCCATCGGTAGAGGCGGTCACAATGTGAGTTCCCGAAGGAGAAAATCGAGCAGCACTCACCCGAGCAGGGTGCTCCAAACGAGCTTGCTCTCGTCCCTCTCTGGTAAAGAGCCGAACGGAACCGTCGTCACACCGCAACAGAATGGAATCGCCTGACGGACTGAAGCGAGCCACCAAAATACTGGCGGCACCCGTCTTTTCCAAATCGGCGAGAGGTTGGCCATCAACGCTCCATAGTCTAGCCCCACCCCCGAGCGGAAAGGTCTGCCAAGAAGTGACTATCATCTCCCCCAGAGGATCCCAGTCCACCGAAAGAATCTCCTCGTCCCGAGCGTGCGGATAAAGTTCGGCATAACTTCGTTCAGGCTGGACCTTCCAAAACTTGAGCAAACCATCGTGACCTGCGGTCACCAACTGCTCCCCGTCGGGCCTAAGAGCTACACTCCTGACCGCGCTGCCGTGGAAAAACCAAGGGGTGCTTGGCTCTCCCGAATGAACATCCCAAACACGGACCTTTCCGTCCACTCCAAAGGAAGCCATGAGAGTTTCATCAGCGCTGGCCGACGTCCCAAAGGACAACCAAGCGTGCTTGACCGGGGCTTGGATCTTGAGACGACCGGTCTCGACCTCCCAGGTAAAGATGGAGCCGTTGTAGGTGGTCGTGACCAATCGCTCTCCGTCGTTACTGAACCTGGCGCCCACTACCGGCCAACCGTGCTCGAGAGTGTAGAGCAGAGTTCCCGATTCCACCTCCCAAATCTTTGCCGTACGGTCGTCAGAGCAGGTCACCAGAAGCACTCCGTCGGGAGAGAACCGAAGAAAATCGACTCTGTCATCAAAGTGAGAGCCGGCCGGACGACCTTCTCGATACAGCACGGCGCGGCCACCATCGTCTACCAAAGCAAAGTCCGTTCCACTTGAACTGAAGGCTGCCCTGAGAGGCCGGGAATCTGCCCACGGTTGCACCGGCTTCTCGGTCATGGTTGTGGTGTTGAAGGAGGTGAGGCCACCGTCCGAGGTGACCAAGAGAACGCCATATCCATCTCCGTCAAAAAGGGCCTCATCTTCGAACCTGAGTGCTGGTTCGGCGCTGCCCACTTCGTAGAGTCCTCCGCTGGTGATGAGGAGCCTCCCATTAGCGGTGAAGGCCAGTTGAGGGGTAGGGACCGAGAAAGGGTCGGGCAACACCTCACGCTTTCCACTCAACTCGACTTCCAACTTCCCATCCCGCCATAGGCGGACTTCCCCACCCGAATCGGCGCTCGCCAACCATTCTCCGGTGGGATCGAAGGCCACGGTATTCAGAGGAAACTCACCATGCCGGAGTTCCCCTTCCAGATCCACAGTCACGCTATCGAGAGCTGCCCTTGATGCCAGGTTATCTCGGTCGGTGACGTAAGCCCTGGCCCACCAAAGTGCAGCTTCGGCAACCTTACCCTCAACCGCCAATCCCCAGCCTGTCTCGAACTGCTGAAGGGCCAAGGCCTTTCGACGTTCCTCGCTGCGCTGATAGCCTGTGAAAACGACCACAATCAAACTCATCAGGAGCAAGGCGCAGGCGGTCACCAGCCAGCGATTGCGCCTAAGGTATCGCTGTGTTCGGTAGCTCCAAGACCAGGGACGCAAGCACAGCAGAGGTCTGCCGTCCTCAATGCGCTTGAGGTCCTCCAGAACTTCCCCGATGCTCTGAGGTCGGTCACGAGGATCTAGGCTCAAACAGGAGTGCACCAGATGCTCGAGATCCGGGTGCACACCTACTGCAGCCTCACCCAAGGGCACTAGCCTGGCCTTAGAAACCACCTCTTGATACTTTTCTAAGCGCTCCGTGGGGTCGGCGATGCTTCCTAGGGTATCCCGACCCTGAGCTGAAAGGCGAGGGGGGAGTCCGGTAAGCAAGAAATATATTGTGGCTCCCAAGCCGTAAATGTCCCAGCGAACGTCCGGAGTACTATCTTCTAAGGAAGCTTGCTCTGGAGCCATGAACCCCAGACTTCCCGCCGCCCGACCTGGGAGACCCCGCTCCATAGCCTGACCAAAGTCGGCAACTCGAGCGCGCAGCTCCTCATCCAAGAGCACGTTTGCCGGCTTGAGATCACAATGGAGTAAACCCTTCTCGTGAGTGAACTTTAGTGCTTGGGCGATCTCAAGAAACCAAGTCAACACTTGATCCTGCTCAACCCTGTCGACCCTCTTCCTCCAACCGGCAAGACTCTCGCGATACAGAGTCATGCAAAAATAGGGAGGGTTCTGTTGCAGGTCGGCATCTAAGAGTGTCACCACGTGAGGGTGCTCAGCCACCTGCCGCAATCGCTTGATCTCGGTCTTAAAGTATCGCCAATCCAAGCCCGCCGGCTCGGTGAAAATCTTCACCGCTACCTTCTGACCACTTCCGGTCTGCAGCCCTGACCAGACTTCTCCAAAGCTTCCACGACCGATAAGGGTCTCCAAGATCAATCCCGGCAGAACCGGGGCTTCCGAAGACAGCTGGAGCTGACTCTCAAGAGATAGCTCTTGGGCCAAACTCAGAGCCGAAGCATCTTGAACTATTGTGTGATCCGCGGAGTCCATATCAGGAAGTCGTTCGGCTCAAAGAATCCTCGACCTTTCGTAAGAACCTCCCAGCAGCGTGCCAAGGCAACCAAAAAGGGGGAACAACCAGTTAGAAACCCGAGGACCAAGTCAAGGTTTCTCCATCGAGAGGTTGCGCTTGTCGGGAGACGAAACGTGCCTTATGAGTGTCTCAAAGTCCAACTCCGAATTCTCCGTTGATTCCATAGAGTCGATTATCCAAAGAGAAGTCGTGACCGTCGACCCAGACTGCCCCATCGAAGACTTAGCCGAACTTCTCGACGAACACGGAATTTCTGGAGTTCCAGTGGTTGAAGGCCAAAGCAAGCAGCTAGTGGGGGTGGTCTCTAGAGCCGACCTGGCCGCCCACTTGGCTGGTTACGAAACCAAGGAAGAGCATCCTCCGCCTTTCTATCAGAACAGCTGGGCTCAATTCTTTAAGCCCGACCATCCCGTGACTCCTGACACCATCACGGTGGGCAAGATCATGACTCCTTTCGTGTTTTCGGCTGATGAATCCACATCGCTCAAGGACCTGATGGACATGATGCTCGACAACGGCATCCATCGCGTGGTCATCACTCGTGGAGATCAGTTGGCTGGTGTGGTCACTAGCATGGATTTGCTGACCCACTTCCGAAAGAGGCTTTAAGGACTCACTAAGAACCAACCTATGTAGAGGGGAACCATCACCACCAGACCAAAGGGCAGATAAAGCCAGCGACCCCGATGGCAACCATAGGCAACGACGGCTCCGAGGGCCAGGAAAGTGGAACCGAATACCCAGGGATTGGCCGTCGCGAAGGCCAGCAATCCGAGGCTTACCGGGAGCAGCCATCCAGGGTTGGAAAAGACTCTCCAGGCCCATAGACCTAAGACCAACATGACCAACCATTGAGCCCTGAAGACCACTCGAGGCAAAGCCAGAGGAGCAGTCCTGGGCTCAAGCTCGGTGAGGTAGTTTTCGGCAACTGCTCCCTGAGCGGTAAACCCCACGCTGGGATTCAGGATAAACTGAGGCTCCCGGTCGTTGAGTTTCACCTTAGCCTGAACGAAGACCACTCCTCCATGGACCTCTGCGAGTTTCTGGGCGTAGCGAGCAAGCATAAAGGTGTTCGTTCGGAGCGTTCTGGACTGCTTTGCGTTGAGAGGGTTGTGGGCGCGGACGATTCTGGACACCTTTCCGTCCTTCTCGATGATAAAATCGCAGGAAACCGGACTCTTGGTTCGCAGCATCATTCTCCAAGCGAACCAGTGCCCCCGATCATTCCAAGACGGATCTCCAGGGAGAAGATGATGGCGAAGCGGGAACAGCACTTGAAACAAGACGAAACACCCCAAGAATACCAGTAGGGGCTTCGATGCTCTAAAAGTGTCGGAAGCCGAGATTCCCGTGAGTTGGGGAAGTCTTTTCTTGATCGGTTCGAGGTCCAAGAAAAGCAAGAATGTACCTAGCATGAGATAGGGAAATACCCCGATGGAAAAGAGCCTGGAGTTCAAGAAGTGAAAGGCCAATAGCAGCGGAATAATGATCTTTCTACCAGGCTTCCAAAGCAAGAAGAATGGCGCCAGAATGTCTAGATAGAGGCCACCGTATGCGGCGCCAAAATGGGTCCAAGACGAGACCAAGATTGGCATATCCAAGACCTCACCTTTGGCACTGAACCAAATCGATATGGGAATTCCAGCCAGCCAATCGCTCTGAATCTTGGCCAGGCCACCGTAGAAGTACACCAAGCAGATCTGAAATTGGAACAGATAGAGGTGCCAGGCTGGAACAGCCTTTCGGGAGTTCTTGCTTCCAGTGAGCAAGAAAAACAGGGCCAAGAGCGACTGAAGATAGTAATGGTTATTATAATAGGCCATCTCGATGAGCCAGAAATAGCTTGAAGTCAGCAGAAGCGCTGCCGCCGCCCAACGCGTAGCCAGGCCTAGAGCCAGCACAAAAGATGACAGACCGGCAACGATGAGTAGCCCATAGAAGACCGTATCCGACGCGACTGGCAAGAAGGGCCAATGTGGAAAGAAGTAGTTGGGGTCCAAATATCGCGATTTGAACATACCCCTGCTCCAACTACTGTAGAAGTAGTAGGCCATGATTGAACCAAAAACTGCTCTAAAGAGTTGCAGGGGAAGTGGATCTATAGGCTTTGCAAGAAAGGCTTGAATTCGCTCGTACAGTGGGTACACCCCCGCTCTTGAATCCAACTTTAGACTTCTACAAGAAGGACCCTTCTTTGGCTTTCCGGGGTCTCGACCGACTGGGGCGCATACTGCCAGTTGACGATTTTTTAGCCGTTGACCACCCTACCAAGAACAGTTCGTGGGAAAAAAAGAGAATCGCTCAGCAGAGCGAACGGGCTTCTGATGACGGATCACCTCAATGGACTCCCAATTCAAGGTCGAATCAGAACCCTTGCGCTTTTGCTGTTTATAGCTCTACTGACAGCGCTGAACGGGTGCCAGAATCAACCTAGCCAGAACCAACCCCCTCAGACTCAACCCACTCGGGCTCAAACTCCTTCTAAGGATGAGGTCGCCGAAGTGGACGTCTTGATCGTGGGGGCCGGTCTGTCCGGCCTGGTAACCGCCTACGAACTGCAGAAGGCTGGGTTGACTTATCATCTCTTGGAGTGGGCTCCACGAGTGGGCGGCCGGGTTCGCACCGGTCGCTATCCGAACCAGACCGCTGCTGAAGTTGGACTGGCTGAATTCTGGGAGGGCAACCCGACTCTTGAAATCATTGCCGAATTAGGACTTCCAGTGGAAAGCGCCGAGCCAGGGATTTCGAGTTTCATCCTGGACGGAGAATTGCAACCTTTCACCACTTACGAAACCAATCACGATTTTTTGCGAGCGGTCCTGAAGGACGACTATCCCGCCTTCTTGCAATGGGACCAACAAGTGGAGAAGTCTCTGCATGTGATGGAATCGGGAGAAATTCCACCCGAGTTGCTCAAACTCAAGGATATCTCGTTCAAGAAATGGCTTGAAAAGCAAGGATTGCCCCCTCGAGTGGTGGGCTCCATCAAGGCCATCATTGAACCCGAAATTGGAACCACCATAGACCGTATCGGCGCTCTTGACGGTATCGCCGAGTGGCACATTTTTGCCGGTGAGGGCGCCATCCCTCGCCACGTGATCAACGGCAACCAAGATCTGACCGAAACCCTGGCGGATCGGATTGGGCGACAGAACATCTCCCTCAACACTCAGGTGACCAACATCGTCGACGGCTCAGACGGTGTGACCATCCGAGCCGTCGACGCTGAGACCTTTGAAAACCGGAACTATCAAGGGAAAGTCGTGGTCACCACCATTCCTTTGTACCGACTCTTTGAGATCCAATTCGAGCCTCGCCTAGACGATGAGATCTACCGAGCCATCCACTCTCAGACCTGGGGAGCCTACTTCACCGCTCACGTCCTTATGAACAAGACTGCCGAGCGCTATTGGATCATAGACGGGGTGGATGTCATGCCGATCCTCACGGGCACAGCCCTGGGAGTGATGTACCCCGGGTTTGATACCGGCCCAGAAGACAAAGTCTTAATCAATCTGTTGGTTACCGGCAACGCCGCTGAGGCCTACAACAGCCGAACCATGTCTTTCGACGATGTGCAACGAAGCCTCGAGAACGCCTTCGAAAAGACCTTTCCGGGAATCACCGAAGAGATCCAAGAATGGACCTTCTACCGCTACCATCCCCGAGCTATCGCCTGCTGGCCTGTGGGTCGATCGCGCTTTGACGACTTGTCCAACTCCCTCCGTAAAGCCCACGGGAGACTGTACTTCGCCGGGGATTTCACCGAGAGCAGCCATTCGGACGGAGCCACCAAATCGGCCCTGCGAGTCAGCAAACAGATCATTGAGCGATTGAAATAGGCTCCCTAAAAGCGAAGAATCCCCGCCGTTTCCAGTTCGTTACATCTCCGCAACTTTTTTCTTGTTGAGTCTCGATACATTGAGGGCACAGATTTCAATTTTTCCATACGGGAGTTCATCAAATGCTTGTCCAGACCAACCAGAACAGACAGCCTTTTCTAGCCAACAAACCAGCACCTCAGCAACAAGTCACGCTGGCCTCGGAATCCCCGAGCGAACCTCAAGACGGTTTCAAACCCTCTCGCCGATTCAGCTCTGACGACGTTAAGGGAGCTTTGGTCCTAGGTGGACTAGGCCTAGCCGGGGCAGCTCTCGGAGCCTACGCTGGAAACTCGAGCGGAGTCTTTGCCGGGATCGCCGGAGCGGCCGCCGGACTGAGCGGTGGAGCCTCAGCTGCCGCCGTCCTGCCAGGAGAGAAGATCAAGACAGGCGCTGTTCTCGGAGCCTTGGCCGGCGCCATTGCGGGCAGCTCGTTCGGCAATCCTGCAGCCGCCGTTGCCTTCGGGGTTGCCGGAGCTACCCTGCCATTTGGAGCAGCGGTCGGGCTGGCCTCCATGCTCAGCGTCTAGCACTCTTTCAATCGGAAAATAAAGGACACTCCCAATCGGCAAGACTTGCGGGTTGGGGGGTGTCCTTTTTGGTGAGAGTTTAGGCTAGGGCCTGTTGACATTCAACCTTCGCGGCGCTGCACTCGCTTATTTCCCCTCTCCGAAAGCGCCTTTTTGCTTAAGTACTCACGGGTACTAGGCTCAAAAA
>JBJHCR010000099.1:0-18750 GCA_050486105.1 Vulcanimicrobiota bacterium | reverse complement strand
ATAATGAGTGTGTTCTCAACCTCTGTTCAACGCGGTGTCAACTTCGTCGACTTGGTCATGCGGGCGCTCGCCCAGCCTCAACTCGCCCACCTCTAACTTTGACCCCGATCGAACGCTATCCACGTACGAAACCCAAGTAGAATTGGTTTCCGTCCTCTGAATAGTGTGGACCATCGTGCGATGTATTACAGCCGATCATCAAAGTCATTCTCGGAAGTCGCTTCTTGGTGAGGTTTCGGCAAGCGTGCGGCGGCCCAATTTTTTTGGCAACTTCCGCAGCCTGAAGTCCCCTTTGCCTAGAAATTAGCTCGGTTCGGCCGCTTTAAGCTGGCAGTGCCAAGTGAGCAGATTGCCGGCGTTGTTCTGCAGTTCCTCGGTGGGCAGGCTCTGGAGGTGGTTCAGATAGTCGAAGGGGTTCACACCCTTGAGTCCACAGGTGTGGATGAGGGCCATAAAGAGGTCCCCAGTGTGAGCGCCGTTGAGGGTGCGATAGAACAGAGCGCTCTTTCGGTTGAGGACGACCTAATTGTTAGCTCTTTCGCAAATTCTGTTGTCTAGTGAAGCCCGCCCGTCTCTAACTGCGCTTCTATGGCACAATCAAGCCGAAGGTGTTTCGAAGTCCGAGCATGGCGAAGTCTATTTTGGGCAGGCGGACGGCCCTGCGGGAACGCTTATGGCTTGCGGATGGTCGTGCATAATATCCGAGAATATTTGGCAAGAGCAGACGATTTCGCCTGCACAACAATAAACGAGGCAGGCGACGGGAGACTGCCCCAATAGCCCTCTGAAGGGCGCGAAGAACCTTAGCATTTCCGTTTAGCCAACTGGCTAACCCGAATGGACGCTATCCATGTGCTGATTTTGGACTTGCGGCTTAGCCCGAGGCGATAAGCAGCCACCTTCCACCCCAATCAGAGTGAACAAACTCCGCACGCGGCTTCTAAGCCCAGGGATCAACAAGCTTTACTTCGGTCGATGCAAAGTCTTTGGTGTTTCCGGTGACCAGTGTGAGCCGATGGGGCAATGCCGTTGCTGCCAACAAACCATCGCTCACTGGCAGTCTGACGCCCCGGCATTGCAGTTCACCCTGAAGTTGACCCCAGGCGAGAGCTACTTCCATGTCGACGGCCAAGATTCGATTTCTGAACTCGCCAACAATCTTATCGGCGAACCAGACCTGCAGGCCGCGCTTTTTTGCGCCCTCGGGTAGCGTCGTGATCCCCTTCTGCAGCTCCCCGACAGTTAGGCTGCTGAGGAAGCAAGTTGTTTGGGAATTTAGCCAGGAAAGTACTCCCGGGTCAGGCTCCGGCCTGACCACTTCGGACACAACGCAAGTATCCAAGAGAAAGCTCAAAGTTCGATATCCCGGCCGCAGTCGCGATCTCGAGCGATCTCAAGTTCGATACCGATCGGCTCATCTGGCATTAATGCTTCCAGCAATGTCTTGCTGGGTTGCACCAGTTTTTTATACTCATCGTATGACAACAGCACGGCTGCGTTCTTACCCCTCCTGGTGATGAGCTGAGGTCGGCGTTGGGACATCGGGGTTTCCACCACCTGGCTGAATTTGTTCTTTGCGTCTTGAAGTGTCCAGCTATCCATCCAAGCCTCCTGTCTAGACCGTCTAGCTCAACATCGGAACCGGGAGGAAGTCCACCTCTTCTTGGAATTTAGGTATCTCTAAGCTCTGAACTCACCTCCGAGTACGGCTGCTGGTGGCAACGCTCACTGCGTTGCCGTTTCGAAATGGTGCAAAGCTGAACTCAGTGCGAAATTCCTCGATTACGTCACGCTCCAAGGGGCTCTTGATAGAAAGTGCCGAGTAGACGTCCAACGAGCCGCTGGAGGACACGCGATAGAAAGTGCCGAGTAGACGTCCAACGAGCCGCTGGAGGACACGCGCACCTCGCCGGGGGCGGTCTGAGAGACACCCCGGTTGTCGGGTCAGGGCCCTAAGTTTTTCTTCAACTCAAACGCCACCAAGGAGACCAGGCGTATGAGGCCAGTGCTCTAGCCTTTCGAAAGGGCTCGGAGTGAGGAGATCATCCTGGAGAGGGTTGGCATCAGCGGCCTCTAGAAAGTCCTCAGAATGGCCTATGAGAGAAGGGATCAGGATCGCCAAGGGGAATCATGACTGGTTAGGAATATCTTGCAAGAACGGCCCTACCACTGAGGGTTTCTAGGCCAAAAGCAGGAACTACTAGGAAGGATGGGTCCGCGTGCCTCTCCTGCTTCCCGAAGGGAGTCAACTCCGGAACCGATATCAGATCGTTAAAGTCCTGGACGCGTCTCCCTTGAGAAACATCTACTTGGTGTCTGACCTACACCTTCGTGGTAACACGTGGGTTGCCAAGCAGATTCTTCCAGTGGGCTCTGAAGGCGTCGGGAGCCAGGCCATGAGACGGCGTTTCGAGCAAGAGGCAAGAGCCTTCAGCTCCCTGGACCACCCAGCAATTCCTCGACTGCTAGACTTCTTCTTCATCGACAACTGCTTCGTCATCGTCAGAGAGTTCGTCCCGGGAACCGACCTAGGTACCCTCTTGGCCTATCAAGGAGGATGCCTGGAAGAGTCTGACGCGCTGCGCCTAGTGCAGCCGGTGGGAGACCTCCTGGCCTTTCTCCTTAAGAAAAATCTGGGCCCAGCGATCTTTCGGGAGCTGTCCTTGGGTAGCCTGATCGTCACCCCCCAGGGTGAAGTACGGATCGTAGATTTCGGATTTTCTCGCCTTTTTGGAAAGGCGAACACCCTTGGCCCACTGGATTATGCCGCTCCGGAACAATTTTCTGGAGAACAGGCTGATGGACGCACTTTAGTCTACAACCTGGGCGCCATCCTCTACCATTTGCTGAGCGGCTTCAACCCCGGTGACTCCCCCTTCAATCTCGACCCTTTGGAGACGTGGGCCCCTGAAACCAGTGAAACCACGCTCAAGATTGTCGACAAAGCTCTGCGCCACAAACCGGCAGAGCGCTACTCTTCCCCCGAAGACATGGTTAAAGCGATCAAGAAGGCACGTCGCCAATTGGGTCGGCAAGGAGGTGGGCAGACCAAGGACAGCGACACTCAACCCCTCTCGGGTGGCGCTGTGTCGGTGGGCACGGGAATGGCCATTCTGGTTTTGCTGGCCATGGTTGGGGCCAGTCTCTTTGCCGTTTATGAAATGTTCCTGAGAGGAGCCGGAGGTTAGCATGTTTCAACCCGGAAGCGTTATCGCCGGACGCTATCAGGTGGTTCGCCTGGTGGGACAGGGAGGGATGTCCAATCTCTATCTGGCTTACGACCGCAAATACTCGAATGCCACGGTAGTGGTGAAAGAGATGACCGCCTCCTATTCCGACCCCAAAGAGCAGCAAATGGCTGTGGATCTTTTCCATCGTGAGGCCAAACTGCTGGCCAGCCTGAACCATCGCCACATTCCTAAAGTCTTCGACTACTTCCAATACGCTGGAAAATACTACCTCTCCATGGAATTTATCGATGGAGAGGACCTTGCTCAAAAACTGGAAGCCACCAAAGGTCCTTTGCCCGAAAAGCAGGTCCTCGAATGGGGAGAGCAGATCGCCACGGTTCTCTTTTACCTACACAAGCACGATCCACCCATCGTCTTTAGGGATGTCAAGCCCAGCAATATCATGCTCTGCGCTCAGGGAGTCAAGCTCATCGATTTCGGCATTGCTCGCCATTTTGACCAGGCAAAAAAGGGCGACACGATGAGGATCGGCTCACCCGGATATGCCCCTCCGGAACAATATGCGGCCCAAACCGATCCTCGCTCCGACATCTACTCCTTGGGAGTGACCTTACACCACGCCTTAACCGGTCGCGATCCCACCGGAACGCAGACCCCATTTCTGGTGCCTCCGGCCAAGTCTCTCAACCCGGCGTTGAGCGAGGCGACATCGGCCATGTTGGCTCGAGCCACCCAGTTGGACCCCAGCGATCGATATCAAAATATCCTGGAAATGAAAAAGGATATCAAGCAGATCCTCAACCGTGGCAAGCAGAGCACCAGAGTCGTTGGTGCCCCTCCTGCCCCACCAACGACCACCACCCAAGCCCCACCGAGCAGCAGCAGTGCCGCCAGCCAGGTCGCTGCCGCGGCCCAAGTCGGCAGCTCGACTCCAGCCGCTGCAGTCCAAGCCCAAAGCACCCAAGGCAGCTCTCAGACTCTGACCACCGCCCAAGCTTCCGGCTCGACATCTTCGGGCGGCAGCCAAGCCCTCGCAGGAGCAACGTCTGCGACCAGCGGTGCCTCCGGAAGTGGAAATCTGGGTGGCACCTCAAACTCCGGTGCGGCTCCCGTGAGTCAGGCAGCGACGGGCAAACGAGGCAAAGGTCTCGGGTGGTTGCTATTGGCCGCCCTAGTCTTGGGTCCAACCCTGTATTTCTTCTTCGGGCTCGATCCTCAAACTCGGCAGAACTTCTTGGAGGAAGCCAAGCGACACTACTCTTCCTGGCGCAGTCAGGTAGAAATGCGTCATAGCCCGGAGCAGAAATTGCGAGATGCCCTCATCACTGGAGACCCGTCAACCTTGATGGCCGAGTTGCAGGGTTCTGGCTCCAAAGATCTGAGCGCGAGTCAGCAAACTCTGTACGGTCTAAATCTCCTGGCCCTTGAAGCTCGAGAGAACGAAAACTTGCTGGTCCAAATCTTGTATCCTGTTGAATGGCAGAATACCCAAAGCGAAGAAGAAATCTGGCGCGGAGCTGCCGGCGCCGTTTCGGCTCTCAACGGGCAAGGTGGAGTAGACAGGAGGCTCCTCACCTGTCTTCCTCAAGCCTACTCTGCAGAGCAACTCCCCCTGATTCTCAAGGAAGCAGCCACCTCGTGGGCCGAGAATCCTGAGGCTATCAGGGTGCTGGTCTTGAGCGAAGAGACTCCGGCAAATCCGGAGGATCTGCCGCCTGGATTTTCTCCCATTTGGTTGAAACTCGACTCCCAGACCTCAGAACTATCCTGGAAAGATCAAAACCTGACTTTACCCGGAAACTTTGGGGACATCATGCAGAGCAAAGCCCAGTTAGAACCTGGGGATCTCCACTGGGGTGCAACAACCCTCACCCTTGACGGATGGCTGGCTACTTCTCCGCCATCGCTCGAGCTCTCTGACACAGAACTTGAGCGCCTCCTTAGCGAGGCTAGAGCCAACGAGAAAACCCTCTTCTTGGAAACTTGGAAGCCTTCAGATCTAAATCAGGTGTCAGCATCTGGGTCGTTGTTGCTCTTTGCGGTCACTCCGACCCACTTGCCGAAGCTTCCTCGGAATTTGGACGGTGACGCCTTGGTCCTTTGGAGCCCTTTCATCAAAGTCGACCAAGAGAGCACCGCAGTCCAGCCAGGGCGGGAAGCAAAGTTTGGCTTGCTGGGCGCTGCAGTTTTTGACCTCTGCGCTATTTTAGGCTTGGACGGGAGGCGCTATAATGGTCTCCTCCTCGACCAAGATTCGGGCCGGCTCCGAGAAGGACTGACCTTGACTTCCTATCGGTGGTCGGGTGAGAGTTGGAGTCCGAAAAACACGGAGAAAGAGGCAAGGGAATCGTGACCTATCTCAAACGCTTTCTATTTCACCTTTTCATGTTGGTGGTCGGTGGGGGTCTGAGTCTGCTCGTTCTTCACCTGGTGGAAAAGAAGACTGTCGTTCCACCTGCGTTCTCTTGGCTGCTCATGGCCATGTTTATGGCCCTCTGCCTGGGGCTGGGCTTCCTTTTGGTGGACCGCATCATTCCCTTGAGTGCCGAGGCCGCCGTGATCCCGGGAGCCCGCCGACAAAGCTGGGCCTGGCTGAGACCCAAGGGCGATCGCCTCAAGAGCGGATTCCCCCTTAACAAAGATCACTTGATCATTGGGCGAGAAGTGCAGTGTGCTATCATGCTCAACGATAACAGTGTTTCTCGGCAGCACTCTTCCATCACCAGGCTCGCCGAAGGGTACCTGCTGAAAGATTTGGGCTCATCCAACGGCACCTATGTGAATGGACAGCGAGTCCAGGAATACCTCCTGCAAGACGGTGACCGAGTGTCCATCGGGGACATGGAGTTTTGGTTTGAGGCCCCTATTCAAGAAAAGCCCCCGGCTCTTGGTATGAGCAATCAGGGGAGGGCCATCATCGACACCACCCTCCCCCAAACCACCACAGGCGGCGGGTTCAGTCTCGATCCTAGCCAGGGGATGAGCTTTGGGGCAGACGACGACGAAGAAGATGGAACCGAGGCCTGGCATCCTAGACCGGATGATCTCAAGGGCAACTAAGCCCGAAGGGTGGAGCTATCTAGCTTGGTTCGCTTCTCCCGGCTGGGCCAATGTCGGGGTCTTCGTCTTCCCAGTCTTTGGCTTGATGGTAGAGATACTCATTGATCAAAGCCCCCCAATCTCCCTCTAGGCGGTCGATCTTGTCAGCCAGGGTATCGAGATTGACGTGCTCTCCACGCCCCGTCTGCCCGCGAGCAAAGTGGACCATCTTCACCCGGCAGTTCGGACAGATAGTGGTGCGAGAAGAAAGGTAATCAAGGAACCTGCGCTTGATGGGGGCCGAACAGTTCTTGCAAGAAAACCTTATCTTTATCTCGACGGAGAACACTGAAGAACGCCCTCTGGACTGAAGGCTATCCCTCAGTACCCCTCACCGGAAGGCAAGCCTCCATCATCCTTGAGACCGTTGGCCCCGAACTGGTTGTCTTGGGAGGAGATCTTGATGTCAAAGTGTCCTGGGGTGAAGAGGTAAATCTGATCGGCAACCTTCTGGGATTGACCTTCTATGGCATAGGAAATGCCCGAGAGAAAATCGACGATCCTTCGGGACAACTCCTTGTCGGTCTTGCGCATGTTCAATAAGATGCACTTCTTCAACTTCAAGGTCTCTGCGATCTCTCGAGCGTCGGCAAAGGACGCCGGCTCGAGCACCACGATCTCCTGACGCCTGGGCGTGGGCAAACCCACCAGGTTTCGATTCGAACGAACCTCCGGAACCGGGTGGTCGGCCGTGCTTACCGAGTATTCGGAAAAGTCCATGCCCTCAGAGTCTTGAGACTCCCCGGCATAAGCCTCCTCATCCAAAGTGAAAAACCGTTTTAAACTATCCATTACGCGTCCTGCCACGAAACTCGAGCCTCCGCTCGTCTAGTACTCTGGAAACTTCACCAAAGACGATTCAAACATGTCGAAAAGTCTGTGCGAAGATTTGTCATTCCAGCTAACTTGTTCACGTGAAACTTCTTCAACCCTCCTTGGAGAGGGGAAGACCAGGTTCGTTTGTGTGTTGTCGATTCTGCTGGATAGCTTTCGTGACAAGTTTTCTTATCCACGGGACGCACAAAGGCTTACCCTAGTGTCTTTTGGCTTTGGCCCCCAATCGAATACTCCAGGAACTCAAGCCAGCGCTATGGCGAAACCACCGACCCCTGGCCGTTGTAGGATGCCAAATCGCGTTTCAGCGAGTCGCTCCAGGCCTAGAAACGATTTGCAGATCCCTCGAATTTTCCGAATGAGGTAGGTCCTAAACCCTCAGCGGTCTCCACGGTCTCCGAAGAGCACTCTGCCGAGACGGATCATGGTGGCGCCTTCCTCTACTGCCACCGTATAGTCGTCGCTCATGCCCATGGAGAGCTCTTGTCCGGCCCAAAAGGAATAATTCTGGGCCAATATTTCGTCCAAGAGTTCCCGCAAATGCCTGAAATGCACTCTATTGTCTTCAGGGTTGTCTACGGGTGGCGGAATCGTCATCAAGCCCGACAATCTGAGGTAGGTTGGGGGTTCTTTTGCCAGTTCATCCAAGAAAGGCAAGACGTCCTTAGGGTCGAGACCCTTCTTGCTCTTCTCGGAACCCATCTTGACCTGGAGGAGGCCAACCAGATACCGATGTCTCTTTTCGCAGCGGGCTTCGAGCCGACGAATCAATTCCAGGTCGTCGAGGGAATGAAGAACCTCAAAAAGATCGACAGCAAGATTCACTTTATTCTTCTGCAGATTGCCGATGAGATGCCAGCGCACCCCGGGAAGTTTTCGAGCCTTCTCTCGGGCCTCTTGAAGATAGTTCTCTCCGAGGTCCTCAACACCGGCCTTGAGGGCGAGCTTGATCTCTTCTACCGTTCTCGTCTTACTCACCGCAACCAACTTGACGGCCTTGGAATCTCGACCTTGAGAAATGCAGATCCGCTGGATCTCTTCGAACACTGAAGCCACCGATTCCACAATGCGAGGTCGGGTACCCGAAGCAGCCTGGGAGTTGCGCTCGAAAGGATCACCAAAAGGAGAAGAGCCCAGCACTATTACAACCAGTTCATAAGAGTGTCTTCTTCACCGAAGGCCTCCGGAACGTCTTCGCTGGAAGAGGCTTCAATTGAGGGGGGGCTCTCTTGGGAACTCTCTTGGGGCCGAACCTGGGGTTTCTGCGGATTTCCTTCCTGACTTGTGGAGAGCACCGCCGCCCCGCTCTTAGCATGGCCTCGACCCACGAACAACTCACGCTGAGCCTCTTCAGCCGTAATGAGCCCGGTCTCCACCAATCGTTCCACAGACTGGGGAAAGGTTTGCATGCCTTCAGTCTGCGCTTCTCCCATAACCTCGGAGAGTATTCCCAAGTTCGCTGTGTGGATCGCCTGCTGCACAATTTCGTTGGTCAACAAGAGCTCCGCTGCAGGAACCAGACCCTCTCCGTCCGCTCGATGAAAGAGCTTCTGAGTCAGGATGCCTTGAACGATGGAGGCGAAAGCCATGGCTCGCAGCTTTCGCTCGCTTTCTGGAAACAGACTGATCAAGCGCGGAATGGCGTCTTCGGCACTGTGCGCAACCACGGTGCCCACCACCAGGATCCCGGCTTCACAAGCAGCGAAAACCGACTCCATGGTGTCGCGATCTTGGAGGTCTGCTACGAAAAGGACGTCACAGTCTTGACCGATAGCACGACGAACACCTTGAGCGTAGGAGGAGATGTCCACTCCGAACTCGCGCTGAGTCACCAGACTCCTTCGGTCCTCATGGGTGTAGTCGATGCGGTCTTCCAAAGCCACCAGATGGAGCTGTCGAGTCCGATTCAGATAGTCCAAAGATGCTGTCAGGGTGGTCGATCTTCCAGAGCCCGGTAATCCCGCCAACACCACCAGGCCAGAAGTGCGTCCCAACAGCCCTGAGTAGGCTTTCGGTAGCCCCAATCCTTCGAGTTCTGGAGGGCGAGTCGACAGCATCTTAAAGGTGGCGGACAGGTTGCCCCGGTCGAAGAAGACGTTCGCCCGAAGTCGGACAGACTCGTACTGGTAAACGAACTCTATGTCCCTCTCCTGGGCCAACTTTGCCTGGAGATTAGGTTTGAGGGCAGAAGTGATCAGATGGAAACAGTCTGCCGGAGTTAAGGGAGGGGTTGAAAACTGAATCAACTCTCGGCCGATCCTTGCAGTGATCGCGCGACCGGTCTTGATGTGCAGGTCGCTCACTCGGTTCTTCACCATCTCGCGCATCAGATCCCGCAAAGTCAACTTCAGCTGGCTCTCTCCAGGCGGAGGCACCAGGGAACCCAACGAGCGCCCCCCCCCTCCGGATTCTCCGCGGCCGATGCGGTCGGTTCCCTCTTCGAGCTGCTTGACCAGACGCAGAGCCAAATCCACGCGTTCTTCGTGCTGCTCCAGGATATCAGAGGAGCGCTCGATGATATCCACCGAATTCTTGACCTTGTCGACCCAGTCTGCACCACCGGAAAAGATGCCCTCAATAGGCTTAAGCTTCTTGTTTATGTCGTCGATGTCGCCTTGAAGACTGACCAAGGCCGGACTATCAGCGCTCACCTCCGCAGCCTTGACGATCGCTCGGATCTCTTCTTCGCCGGGAACTTTCTCTATGAATTCCTGAAGCTCCACCACGGCATTTCGAATAACGGTGAGTTCCGTTTCCAAATGACCTTGGAGTTCCTCGAGGTTGAGGCCTGCGAGCACCTCTTGCAGATAATCGCTGAGCTCTTCCTGTCGGGCTTCCAAGAGCTTGTCGAGCTCTGCTCGCAACTCGGTATTCTTCTCGGCCACCTCGGCCCGGACCATCTCTCCATCGATGGCCGAACTGCTGCTTGCCTCCAGGCTGTTCAAGCGAGCTTCGAATCGGGCTTCAAGATCATCGAGACTGGTCACTAGAGACTGTTCTAGAAGAGCTGGAAGGTTCTCCAAACGGCCGATCTCGCCCAAATTATCTAGTCGATGCCCTACTTCTTGAAGGCGTCGTTCTAGAACTTGCATGCGATCGAAGACTTGCTCAACTCGGTCGTCTTGAATTTCGATGTGGTCGTAGACTTTGCTGAGCGTGGCCTCGATGTCTGTGCCACTTCGACCTTCCAAGGCCTCAGCTCTAGCCCGCAAATCCAAGATGTCGCGAGCCTGTACCAAGCTCGCGTTAGAGACCTTGTCGAGCTCCTTCTCGATAGAGCGAAGCTTTTGCTCGACCGGTGAAGCGTCGTCCGCTGAGCTATCGCCCTCTACGGACTCTCTACGAAAACGATGTCTGGGTGTGTCCATAAGCCGCTAGGCGGAAATAGTTACCGCTTATACCTCTTCTCACAGAGCTCCTCCAGCATCACCTCGTCGGGATGCATAGACAAACCTCGATTGGCCCAAGACCTTCTCCCAGGGGTGCAGCTCTTCCTTCGCATTCTGAGATAGCGCTTTTCAAACTTAAACGACTAGGCAAGGTGTCTCTCGTTGCTGAGCAGCCCCCCAAAGCCCAAACTTCAAGTCAGACGGGCACCGACACCAGAGCCCCGTCTTTGAGCAGCTCCTTGGCCACAGCCAAGTCTTGCGCCAATGCTCTGTCCCCCTTTAAGGGCTTAACCCTCTGACGCAACACCCTAAAGCCCTCTTCGGTGCCTGGTCCAAAGCGAAGGGGGCGTCGATACTCAAGAGCCTGAGCAGCGCAGACCCATTCATTAGCCAGAATCTGCTGGCTATTCTCCACCAACTGCTTGAGCTTGAAGGCAGCCGCCGGCCCCATGCTGACGTGATCTTCATGACCTGCTGAAGTCGGGATAGAGTCACTCGAGGCAGCATTGGCGAGCAGCTTATTCTCCGTAACCAGCGCCGCCGCTCCATATTGAACCAGCATCAACCCGGAGTGCAGCCCTCCGCTCTCAGTCAAGAATGGGGGCAAGCCGCTCTCTCGAGTGTCTAGCAGCTTGTCGCAACGACGCTCCGAAATGCTGCCCAGGTAGGACAAGGCCACCGCAGCGGCATCGCACGCCAGAGCCACAGGGGCTCCATGAAAATTGCCTCCACTGACGATCCTCTTGTCCTCGATGAGCACCACCGGATTGTCGCTGGCTGAATTGAATTCTGTTTCCATCACCGATACGGCCCAAGACCAGCCGTCTCGGGCAGCTCCGTGCACCTGGGGGATGCATCGAAGGGAGTATGGGTCCTGAACCTTGCCGCAGTGCTTATGACTGGCGATGAGTTCGCTGCCGGTCAAGAGTTGTCGCAGGTGAGCAGCCACTTGCAGCTGACCTGAGTGGGGGCGAGCTAGGTGGACCTTCTCTGCGAAAACCGAGTCCGTCCCCAGCAAGGCTTCCAGGCTCATGCCGGCGATGACATCCGCCTGCTCCAGCAAGCGTTTAGCCTGGGCCAGCGCTAACCCGCCCACAGAACAAATCAGTTGGGTCCCGTTGATCAGCGCAAGAGCCTCTTTGGCTTCAAACTCCACGGGGCTCAATCCCACTCTTCGCAACGCCTCTGAGGCTGGCTCGGCTGTGGGCCCGCCATCACACAAGACTTGCCCTTCGCCCATGAGGCAGGCGGCAACATGAGCTAAAGGTGCAAGATCACCGCTGGCCCCTACCGACCCCCGGCTGGGGACCCACGGAGTCAGGCCGTGATTCAGGAAGTCTACCAAAAGTTGCAGCACGCTGCGGCGGATCCCTGAATACCCCCTGAGCAGAGAGTTCAGGCGGAGCAGCATGATCCCCCGGACTTCCTCTACGCTCAAGGGACGGCCTACTCCAGCGCTGTGAGACAGAATCAAGTTGCGCTGCAGCTCTTTGACCTGATCCCTAGGGATCCGCTCGGATGACAACTTCCCAAAGCCAGTGTTGATCCCGTAGATCGTCTGTCCAGAGTTCAGCAGCTCATCTACGACCTCTCGACTTCGTTCAACCTGAGTCCAGACGGTAGCCACCACCTCAACTCTGGCTCCTCGAGCAACAGCCTCCAAACCAGATAGGTCTAGACTCAGACCATCAAGTCGAATTGTCCCCATCTCAACACCTCGCCTTTGCGCCATCAAGTCGCTTTATCAGCTGATATCTCTCGACTTCATAGCCCAGCTCTCGATAAAATTCTATAGCTCGACTGTTCCCAACTGTCACTCCCAAGCCTATCCATTCCACTCCGAGATCGGCAGTGAAGGCTTCCGCCTCGGCCATGAGGGCTCTTCCTACTCCGCGACCCCACCATTTCCGGTGGACGGAAACATCGTACACCCAGGCCTGGGTAACTTCGGCCACCGAGTCGACTTGGTTCGCCAAGACCACAACGTGACCGATCGATTGTCCTAGGAGATCCACGGCCACAAAGAGACCTCCCTCGCGAAGCTTGAGCACCTCTTCGATGTACTGAAAATTCTGCCGCCGCACTCGGCGGATTTCCTCGTCGGCAACGTCAGGGCGATGAGGGCTCCGAGAGAGAACCACCATCTCCACAGCGAGTTCTACGATGCCCTCGAGGTCCGAAAATACGGCCGGACGAACACGAAATTCCCATTCACGGCTCATAGAGGCTGCTAAATGCGAACTTTAGCCATCACGATACGGGTCCCCCGCCCACTCTGAGAATCGATATCCACCCGATCCATCAAATTTTTCATAAGAAAAATACCGCGACCGCTTTCGGCGAATACATCGGGAGGTTCATCTCCACGACCGGCGGGGTCAAACCCTGGGCCGTAATCTTGAACCTCAACCCTGAATTCGCTGTTGGTCATGAGATACTGAACATCTATGCCCAATTCGGAGCGTCCGTGCTCGATAGCATTATCGCAGACTTCCCCGACGGCGGTGATGATGTCGTAGATCTCCTCGTCGGTGAACAACACTCTGCGAGCGATAGCTTCAGCCTGCAATCGGACGGTCGCGGCATACTCTTCACGGCAAGGAATCTTCAGCCGAATCTGAGAGGCGGACTTAACCACCTCTTCCCACTTGGCCAGGGCCGACTCGTGATGGGCCAATTGTTCGGCCTGTGAGCGCTGATAGGCTCCAGCCAAACCGATGACAAACTCATCAAAAACTTCGTTGATGAGACGCTGAAGCTCCCAAAAACACGCCGGCGAGAAGTTTGAGTCCATAAGTTCACGGCCGAGAAGAGCCCAAAGCTCCTGGCGAGTGATGGAAATCCCTCTCAGGAGGTCTTCAAACTCTATGGCCATCTGCACCCGACGGGCAGCGATCCCTTGTTCGAGCCTCGCCAGTTCTCGGTGAAAGTCTTCCGCCTGCTGTAGTAGGCAGGAGCGTTCAGCGGTGGACTGTTGAAGCCGCTCTCCAATAAGTTGGAGCAGACGTTCTACGGTCCCGCGGGACTCCTCGCGAGGCATTTGTTCGGTGGTGTAGCTGCGAAGTTCGGAGAAGCAGCGGCGGGAAACCCGTTCAGAGAGGGTGGACTCAAGATTGCCGAGAATCTCCGCGGTTCTCGAAAGGAAAGCTTCCAAATCGGCCTTCCAGATTGCTGCATCTTGACTCATGCTCTCTCCCTCTCAGCGATCTTCCAGCTCTAACTCTCGTTCGCCACCAAATCGGCATAGTCCGCAGAAGACAGGAGTTCTGCTTCCTCGCCGGTGTCGGACAGCTCCAAGACAAGCATCCATCCGTCTTCATAAGGTGAAGCATTGACCGTCTCCGGGGCAAAGTCCGAACTGCTCTCGACCAACTTCTCGTTGACCTCCACCACCCGCCCGCTGAGGGGAGCGTAGAGGTCGGAGACCGTCTTCACCGACTCGACAACTCCGAAAGTATCGCCAACTTCGAGTTCTCGACCCACTTCGGGAAGCTCGACAAAAACGATGTCGCCCAGCTGATCTTGAGCGTGATGGGTGATTCCCACTGTGGCCTTGCCGTTCTCCAGACGAACCCACTCGTGGTCTTTGGTGTATTTAAGATTATCTGGTATCATGATTTTCCTTCGTTGAAAACATTAAGAGTGGCGCTTCACGCTGCCTCGGACAAACGGAAGTTTGACAACGCGAGCCTGGCAGGGTTTACCGCGAACGGCGATTTCGAGTTCTGTTCCCGGAGCGCGGACCGCCCTTTCCACGATACCCATGGCGACCCCTTTTTTGAGGGTGGGTGAGAAGGTGCCACTGGTCACTTCTCCCACTTGCTCACCCTGACTGAGGATAGGATAACCTGAACGAGGAACGGCACGCCCTTCCATTTCCAAGCCTACCAAACAAGTGGTCGCGCTCTCCTGAGCGAGCTTCAGAGCCGAAACCGCCCGAGGTGCGGGCTGCTTATCCAATTTGGTCACCCACCCCAGGGAAACGTGATAAGGACTGCGCTCTCTGGTCAACTCATTGCCATAGAGGGCGAAACCTGATTCTAATCTAAGCGTGTCTCGAGCCGCCAAGCCTACGGGACGAATCGAATCTACCGAAGACAGCAAGCCATCCCAGATTTCGACGGCCGACTCATACGGCAGGTACAACTCAAAGCCGTCTTCTCCGGTGTATCCGGTTCTGGATATCAGCCCCCCCCGTCCGAAGATCCTCCCCCGGCGAAAACGATAGAAGTCCAGAGCCCGCAATGCAGACTCGTCGTCAACGTGAGGAGCCAGGAACTCTTCGGCTTTCGGTCCTTGGATTGCGATCAGGGCGGTCTGCTCGGTGAGGTCTTCGAATTCCACCTTCCGACCGGTCGACTGTTCTTTCAGCCAAGACCAGACCACTTCCCGATTGCCGGCGTTGGCCACGATCCAAAAGCGAGCTTGAAAACGATACAGCAGGAGATCGTCGATGATTCCACCTTCAAGGTCACACAAACAAGAATAGAGTGCCTGACCTTCCTCCAATCGGGAGACGTCATTAGTCAGGATCTCCTGCAAGAAACCATCTGCCTCTGGTCCTCGAACTTCGAACTCTGCCATGTGCGACAGGTCGAAGAGACCCGCGGCGTTTCGCACCGCCTCGTGTTCCTCGATCACGCTACTGTACTGCAGGGGCATATGCCAACCGGCAAATTCTGTCATCTTGGCGCCCATCTCACGATGCCGTTGAGTGAGTGGGGTTGATAAAGTGGTTTCCGTCATAAGCGTCTCTTACCACCACCTCATTCAGGTCAATCCTGTCTCCTCAAGGCCAGCCAGAAATCACTGAGAGAAGCCCCCGTTTGCCCAGATGATGCTTCGGGGAGACCGATGGATTGCGTTCTCGCGACCAGCTCGGCGAGTACGCCGTCGAGTGCAAGGCCGGTGACCCGGCAAAGCTGAGTGATGGCTAAAGCGCTCGCTTTAGACCTTTTCAGCACCCGGGGACCATCATGCAGGTGACGGGTGTTGAGGACGCAAGACGAAGTTACTGACGTATCATCTGGGTTCATCTCACCAAGAGAGGGGACTGTCCTTAAGCACGAGTTCGAGCGAAATAGGACTTAGCATTAAGCAGGTCTGTTTGGATCTGATCTTTTAGCACCGAAATGTCAGGAAATCGCTTCTCGGTGCGGAGAAATGAGCAAAATTCCACCGTCAACTCACTGCTGTAGAGTTCGGGCTCATCGTCGAAAAGATGAACCTCAAGCCGGGGTTCAACGTCTTCATTCGACTCAACCGTAGGACGGCGACCAAAATTCGCGACCCCATCCCAGGTCTGACCCGAAGCCAATCTCGCTCGAACGGCGTAAACTCCGAAAGGGGGCTGCACCTTCTCCGTAGGCAGTGCGAGGTTGGCCGTTGGAAACCCCATAGCTCTTCCGAGTCTTTGACCTTCCTTGACCACTCCCGACACCGAGTAGGGACGCCCCAGCAACTCCTGAGCCAACTCCAACTCTCCTTCGGCGATGGCTTGACGGACACGAGTGGAAGAAACCACGAAGGGTTCCGGAGCAGGATGAGTGATGGGAGGAACCACATGGGTTTGAAACCCGTATTGCTCTCCCCATTCAGCCAGGCGCTGCACATCTCCAGCGGCCCTGTGACCGAAGCGATAGTTTCGACCGACAACCACGTGCCCGACCCCCAACACCTCTACCAAGATCTCTTTCACGAAGCGCTCGGCACTCCAAGTGGAGAATTCTCGATCGAAGGTCCTGAGATAGACTTGAAGTCCAAGGTCTTGGAGAGCCTGAATGCGCTCGGGACCGTCGGTGATGAGCGAAGGGGGCTGTCGTCCCGGAATGACACTGCTGGGGTGTTCAGGGAAGGTCAAGACCGCGGCGCCTTCGCGGCCAACCTGCAGGGCGGTCTGCAAGATCGACGTGTGGCCTCGATGACAGCCGTCAAAAAACCCGAGAGCTACCGCACCTCCGGGAAGCAAGGGACACGTTGACTCATCTACGCGATCGACAGAGATCGGGTTCAACGGGCTACGAACTCCGCCGGTCGATGATATATTGGCTTTTCCCCGGGGCCATAGTCTTGGCAGCCTTCTTCAACTCGTTGGCGATCTCAGCCACTTCCAAAGCGTTCGAGATGGGACGCTTTTCATTGGTGCTGACCCCGATGGACAGGCTGGTGATGGGATAGCGCTCTTTCTCCTTCTGACGGTTGAGCACTTCTATCCATCCTCGCTCTCGATCGTCAGGGCTATAGATCTCTACAACCCGACGGTCAAACTCACTGGTTATCCGGTCGAGCAAGGTCTCCACTCTTTCCATGTCGGTAACCAGGATGAAGTCGTCCCCACCGATATGACCCAGAAAATCAGCAGGCTCTCCACAGCTCTCTACGGCTTCAATGAGAACGTCACTGACGAGCCGAATGCATTCATCGCCCCGCTCAAATCCATAATAGTCATTGAAAGCCTTAAAGTTATCGATATCCAAGTAGCAGCAAGCCAGAATCTCGTTGTTGGCAAGACGTTGATTCAGTTCGTGTTCGATGGCCAGATTTCCGGGCAGTCCAGTAAGAGGATTCGAGGCCCTGCTCTGCCGGATCCGACGGATCAGGCCTTGGATCCGAACCTCTAATTCTTCTGGGTCAAATGGCTTGGACAGGTAGTCGTCGACACCGGTGCGCAGAGCCTCCAGACGATGGTCATGTAGGGCAGAGGCGGTCAGCATTATAACCGGGATCAAGTAGGTCGAGCGGTTGTTGCGAAGGTGAACGCATACTTCGATGCCGTCCATCTCCGGCATCATGAGATCCAGGAGCACCAGATCCGGGACTTCCCTTCGCGCCACTTCCAAGGCTTCTGGGCCCGAACTGGCCAGGAAAATCTCGTAGGCGTCATCGGAGGACTGGAGAAAGGTCTCGACCATCCTGAGCAAAACCGGGTCGTCATCGACAACCAGGACCTTGATCGGCCTCGAAGGCCCAAAGGAAACAGGCGAAGCGCTTCTGGACATGGGGCTATTCACTCTCCGACCACGAAGACTTGAAAACCCTGAGCCCGCAAAGTCCGAGCCTGCCTCTCCGCAGTCTGAGAATCCTCGAAAACTGGACCTTTAACCCGGTACAGAGGAACGCCAGAGGCCGATTCCACCCTCTCCACTTGGGCCGTTTGGCCTTGAGCCACCAACTGCTCTTTTAAGCGCTCAGCGTTGGCACTCTCAGAGAAGGCTCCAAACTGGAGAAGAAAGGTCCCTTCGCTCACCAGGGCCTGTCCGACCTCTGGGGTGGCCACCACGGTGGGAACGTCCTTCTTTGAAGCATCGTCTTCCGCCCGGGGCTGAGTCTTCTGAGAGAGACTCTCCACCAGAGACGGTCCCGCGGTGCTTCGCAAAATTTCTAGTTCCTTCTCGAGTTCCGGGTCGACCTTGACCCAGGGTCTCGCTCTGGGTTCCGGCATGCTCCGAAATTCAACTTGTTCGTCGGCTTCTCCGAAAACTTCGTGGTGCACCAAAGCGCGACCGAGCCAACTGCCACCGGCCAGTGAGAACCAAACCACGAAAACCGTGGCCAGAATGTAGCGGGCATATAGAGGAAGCGTTGGACCTTCGATCATCTTAAACATGTGCACTGTCTCTCGGAGTGGCGAATACCCGTCTGAAGGGCCAATCAAACCCTCCTGAACATCCACCGGATCCCTATCAAATTAGTCGGATGGAGACGGCCTCCTGCTGATCGAGCGCATCCAGATTGAAAAAAATCCTACATCGAAAGGAGCCAACTCCCCGTCCGCCAGCAAAAACCAATCACGAGTACGGCGCCAGCTCCGAAAACCAGTCGTTTAGAGGTTGCAGGAGACATCCACCCCAGCGCCAGCAACCCGAGCGCCACAAAAATGATCAGGAGCAACCCGTTCTTAAACCATAGCATGACCCGAAGCGGTTCAAGGATTCCGAGGATTTCCCTACGACGAACCGAAAGCGGCCCAGCATGAGTGTTCAGACCGCCGCCCTTCTTAAAGCCAACGAAGACTTTCCAGTTCAAGTCGAGATTGCCGAAGACCGAGTTGTCTGTCGCTGGAAAGAGACGCTGACCAATAAGCTCAATCCTTTGGACGAGGAAATCTTGCTGCGCATCTCAAGATCGGGAGTATTGGTCAGAGAGTTTCGTGTCGAGCGATTGTCTCAGAGAGAGTTCCCCTTGCCACCCGGCCAATACCACCTGCAACTCGCTCGCTTTTTCAAGCCGGAAATCAC